>JBKJQG010000271.1:0-3345 GCA_046594925.1 Bacteroidia bacterium | reverse complement strand
AATTTCATGGGCTGTGTGAGCGCACCTAGCGCTTTTACCATTACTGTCAACCCGGGAGTTGCTGTAACTATCGGTTCCATAGTCGCGGCAAGCTGCGGTATGTGCAATGGAAGTGCTACTGCAACAGGTTCGGGAGGATCGCCACCTTATGTTTTTAACTGGACTCCCAGCGCCGGCACCACACCAACTGCAAGTGCTTTATGCACCGGTTCATACACTGTGACTTTATCAGATGCGAATGGATGTTTCGGTACGGCGACGACCTTTGTTCCGAATTCATCCGGCTTGACTGGTATGACCAGCGCGACACCAGCAGGATGTACCGTTTGCAACGGGAGCGCAAACGTAACACCAACAGGCGGAACAGGTCCTTATACTTACGACTGGATGCCTGGAACACCTGCAGGTGATGGAACCGCAAGCATCTCCGCATTGTGTGTGGGAATGTATACTGTAACAATTACCGACACGGGAGGTTGCACTACTACTGTAACGGCCAACGTTCCGGTAAGCAGCCCCATCTTTGTCACAGCATCTTCGACTCCTGTGACTTGTGGTTCGGGATGCAGCGGAACAGTTACTGTACTGCAATCGGGCGGAACGCCTCCTTACCTTTATGATCTGACCGGTTATCCTCAACAGACGAATGGAAATTTTTTCGGAGTTTGTGGTGGAGTTCTAATAGCAACGGTTACAGATGCTAACGGATGCTCGGGAACCTACACGATATCAGTTAATACAATCAATTCAGGAAGCTTATCAGCAACATCCACTATTACGAATGAAACAGGATATGGTCTGGCTAACGGCTCTATCGACCTCGCAGTCTCGGGTTCTGCACCGCCTTTCACTTTTCTTTGGAGCAATGGAGCTACAACAGAAGACGTTTTTTCTCTTTCGGCGGGATTTTATTCTGTAACGATCACCGACAATAATGGCGATTGCGCCACATACAATTTTTCGGTCAGTACTGTTGCTGGCGGTTTCGGATACATCACAGGTTTCCTCTACAACGATGTGAACTCAAACTGTGTGTTTGATGCTGGTGACAGCCCTATGTCAGGATATTATGTTCAGGCAAACAACGGTACAGCCACCTCTTGGGGATATACAAACGCTGCAGGGTTCTATAGCATTTATGCTCCGAACGGCAACTATACGGTTACACCTTGGACCATGACTTATTTAGAAGGAGCATGCGGATCGTCTTATGCCGTGACAGTTTCCAGCGGAAGCACATCTACTAACAACAATTTTGCATACACATATCCGGTGGTATACGATGTATGTGTAAGCATGTGCAGCATCGGCATAGTACCGGGTTTCAACGGAAGCTACACAGGAACGCTTCATAACTTAGGGACGGTGACCGCTGTTGGCGTGTTCTACATGGTGAAACCTTCCACTTTAACATATGTGGGTGCATCACCTGCGGCAAGCAGCGTTTCGGGAGATACTGTTTTTTGGAATTATTCCATCCCGGCTTTTGCATATCAATATTATATGCTGACATTCTATACGCCTCCCGCTACGCCACTTGGAACACCGATGATAGCATATGTGAATGCAACAGTAACTAACGGAACCGATATAAATCCCGGCTGCAACTCTTATGTCTATACCAGACTTGTTGCCGGCTCTTTCGATCCGAACGAGAAATCTGTTTCCCCTGCCGGAGTCGGTGCAATGGGAAATATTCCTTTGACAGAAACAGAATTCACGTACTTCGTACAATTCCAGAATACCGGAACTGGTCCGGCTGTGAACATCAAATTAACAGATACGATCTCTTCGATGTTGGATCTGATGACCTTTGAAATGCTGGATGCAAGTCATCCTTACGTGGTTGATTTCTTGCCGGGAAATGTGATCCGTTGGAGATTTGACAACATCATGTTGCCGGATAGTAACAGCAATGAACCTGGAAGCCATGGACATGTTCAGTTCCGACTTTCTAAAATGAATGCAGCGGCTTACGGAGAAACAATCACAAACAAAGCATACATCTATTTCGACTTTAACGAAGCAGTGATCACCAACACGGCTGTGAATACCTATTCAATGGCAAGCGCTATTGAAGCACAAGCAAACGAAAGCGGAACAGTGAATGTTTATCCGAATCCGTTTAACGACAACGCAACGTTTGTTATTAATTCAGATAAATTGAATGAGACCTATACATTCGAATTGACAGATGTGCTTGGTAAAAAAGTTAAATCTATGAGCGACATTTCTCAAAAACAATTTGAGATCTCCAGAAGCGGATTGCAGAACGGCATTTATTTTTATAAGATCTATACTGCCGAAAGCCTAGTGGGTGTTGGAAAAGTAATCATTAAATAAAACAAGATGAAAAAGTTATTAGTAATTACGGGATTGCTCCTGTCGGCCTCTGTTTATGCAGTGCCCACCCTTACGATTGGGTCAATTCCGGCAACCTGTTTCGGTTTCTGCGACGGACAAGCGGTTGTTATTCCAAGCGGAGGAACCGGCTCATACAGCTATGCGTGGTCACCAGGAGGCGGGACGGGTTCTTCAGTAACTGGTCTTTGTGCGGGAAGCTATACCGTTACTGTTACGGACAATGGTGACATGTCGACTGCGACGGCCAGTGTAGTTGTTACCGAGCCAAGCCCATTGGCCATCGCTCCAATGCCGGCTTCGCTGATCTGTTTCGGTGACTGTGCATCGATCACTCCAACAGCGTCCGGCGGCACACCTCCTTATGCTTACGTTTGGACAGGTTTCACGGGTCCGGCAACTTTAACAGTTTGTCCGACGGGTACAACAACCTATACACTGACTGTAACAGATGGCAATGGATGTAATGCTTATGATGTGACCACCGTTGCGGTGAGCCCACCCATTACTGCATCAGCCACTTCTACAAATACAACCGGTTGTGTGACCTGCGATGGTACAGCAACGATCACTCCTACTGGCGGTTCCCCACCTTACGTTTACAATTGGTCGTCAGCCGCAGGAACTACAGCTTCAGTTTCTTCATTGTGTGCTGGGAGCTATACAGTGAATATTGTGGATAATAACGGTTGCGCCGCCACCGACTCAACAATTGTTTTTGCAAACAACGATGCCATCGCTAATTTCACAATGGTGCCCGATTCAACCAATGCCTATAATTTCTTTGCATTCAATTCATCCATAGGAACTGGAAATGCTTATGTCTGGGAATGGGGAGACGGAACGCCGTTGTCTACGTTAGCAAATCCTTCTCATACCTATACGGCGCCGGGAGTGATGACTGTTTGTCTGATCGCTTCCAATTTCTTATGCGGTGCCGATACGCTTTGTCAGCCGGTTACAGTAACAGGAGTTCTGGCAAGC
>JBKJQG010000151.1:0-9490 GCA_046594925.1 Bacteroidia bacterium | reverse complement strand
GTCAAGAGCAGAGGCAAGGGAAGTGCTTTTCAATATCGCTGCTGAGAAGTACAATGCTGCGCAGGTAGCTGCTTTCATGTCGGTTTACCTGATGCGTTCGATCACCGTTGAGGAGTTGTCGGGATTCCGGGATGCGATGCTGGATCTGTGTCTGAAGATAGAATTTCGATCTTCGGAAACTATCGATATTGTCGGCACTGGCGGCGATGGGAAAGATACTTTCAACATTTCAACTCTAGCCTGTTTTGTTGTGGCGGGCGCAGGAATAAAAGTGACCAAGCACGGAAATTATGGCGTCTCTTCCGTAAGCGGCTCTTCCAATGTGCTGGAAGCAATCGGTTATCGTTTTAGTAGCGACAAAAGTGTTCTGGAAAAACAATTGGACAACTCCGGGCTCTGTTTTCTGCATGCTCCTTTGTTTCACCCGGCTATGAAAAGCGTTGCTCCGGTTCGGAAAGATTTGGGAGTCCGTACTTTCTTTAACATGCTGGGGCCTGTTGTGAATCCTTGTCTTCCAAAATATCAGTTGCTTGGTGTTTACAATTTGGAAATGGCGAGATTGTACAACTACCTTTTACAGGGGACGACAACTGAATATTCCATTGTACATTCTCTGGATGGTTATGATGAAGTGTCATTGACATCCGATTTTAAGCTCATTTCGAGAAGAAAGGAGCAGATCCTGGAACCGTCAGTGCTGGGGTTTGAAAAACTGAATCCGGCGGAATTGTTTGGTGGAGCCTCGGTGGAAGTGGCCGCAAAATTATTCCTTTCCGTTTTAAATGGTGAGGGAAGCACTGCACAAAATGCGGTTGTGACAGCAAACGCAGCCCTTGCGATTCAATGTGTACACCCGCAAAAGTCTTTTGAAGATTGTCGGCTCGAAGCAGAAGCTTCCCTGTTCTCGAAAAAGGCACTGAATGCATATCGATCATTAATAAACAACTAAGATGAATATACTAGAGAAAATAATTGCGCAAAAAGTGAAGGAAGTCGCTGAACGAAAAAGTCTGTATCCGGTAAAACTGCTGGAGCGGTCAACCTTTTTTGAATCACCTTCCGTTTCTTTTAAAAAATACCTGTTGAGGGAAGATAAAACAGGCATCATTGCAGAGTTTAAAAGAAAATCTCCTTCAAAAGGAATGATCAATAAATACGCGGATGTGGAAAGGACTTCAATTGGCTACATGCAGGCTGGAGCGAGTGCTTTGAGCGTGTTGACCGATGCCGAGTTTTTCGGAGGCAGGAACGAAGACCTCATTACGGCAAGAAAATTTAATTACTGTCCTATTTTACGAAAAGACTTTGTGATAGACGAATATCAGATCCTGGAAGCAAGATCTATCGGCGCGGATGTCATTCTCCTGTTGGCCAATGTTCTGACTGTTCATCAGGTAAAACAGTTTGCGCAGTTTGCCAGATCCTTAGGACTTGAGGTATTGCTGGAGATCCGGGATGAGGCAGACTTAGCCTGCCTGAATGAGTTTGTGGATGCTGTGGGTGTGAACAACAGAGATTTGAAAGATTTTAGTGTAAATGTCTCCCAATCCTTCCATCTGGCTCCGATGATCCCTTCTGAATTTGTGAAAATATCAGAAAGCGGCATTGATTCAGCCAAGACCATCATCGAGCTGAAAGGAGCTGGATTCAATGGCTTTTTGATGGGCGAAACTTTTATGAAAAATAACCGCCCGGAAATCGCTTGCGCTAATTTTATAAAAGAAGTAAATACATTAAAGAACACTTTTACCCCGGCTTAACATGGACTTAAAATTTAGACACGCGGCGACAACAGATGTTGCGTTGATCGCACAATTAGCCGACAGGATCTGGAGAAAACATTACATCGCCATCATTAGCCTGGAACAGATTGAATTTATGCTGAGAACAATGTATGACAGCGACAGTTTACTGAAACAGATGGAGAGCGGCCATCAATTCACTTTGGTTTACAATGCAAATATCCCGATCGGATACATTTCAATAAGCAGTAAAGACCTGAAGAATTATTTTCTGCATAAGTTATATGTAGAAACAGAGGATCAGGGCAAAGGTGTTGGGTCGGAGCTGTTTAAACATGTGCTGGATCAAATGCCGGCCGCTGAAACAATCGAGTTAACCGTTAACAGACAAAATTATAAAGCCATTAATTTCTATTTCAAAAAAGGCTTTGTGATCAAGGAAGTAGCTGACTTTGACATTGGAAATGGCTATTTCATGAATGATTTTGTAATGATTAAAAAATTGAAATGAACCTAAAAGTATGCGGATCACGAGATCCCGAAAATATAAAACAAATAGCCGCATTGAAACCAGATTACTTGGGTTTCATCTTTTATGCAGGCTCAAAGAGATATGTGGGAGAGGAGTTTGTAATGCCGGCCATCTCCGGGGACATAAAAAAAGTTGGCGTTTTTGTGAATGCCCCTGCTAGCTACATCATCGAAAAGATTGATCGCTATAAATTGGATATGATCCAGTTGCACGGAGACGAGAAACCTGAGTTTTGCGAAGTGCTGAACCATATCATTCCTGTCGTCAAAGCATTCGGCGTGGATGAGTCATTTGATCTGAAAATTTTAGATGCTTACAAGTCTGGCTGTTCTTATTTTTTATTTGATACGAAAAGTAAAGCGTTTGGTGGAAGCGGAAATCAATTCGATTGGACGATCTTAAATAATTACGATCACGCTCTTCCTTTTTTTTTAAGCGGTGGAATTGATCTGAATGAAGTGAAAAAAATGGCAAATTTCAAATTTCGAGCTTTTGCGATTGACGTCAACAGTAAGTTTGAGACGGAACCAGGAGTTAAAGACATAGGAAAATTAAAACTATTGAAAGATGAACTATCAAGTTAATGAAAAAGGATATTACGGAAATTTCGGCGGGGCTTTCATTCCGGAAATGCTTTTTCCGAATGTGGAAGAGCTAAAGGAGAAATACCTGAAGATCATTCAGGAAGATGAATTTCAAAAAGAACTGAACGTATTGTTGCGTGACTACGTGGGCCGTCCTTCGCCCTTGTATTTTGCTTCGCGTCTTTCGGAACACTATAAGACAAAGATCTATCTGAAACGAGAAGACCTGAATCACACGGGAGCGCATAAGATCAACAATACATTGGGACAAATTCTGTTGGCTAAACGTTTAGGAAAGACAAGGATCATAGCAGAGACAGGTGCAGGGCAGCATGGAGTTGCCACCGCAACTGTTTGTGCTTTGATGGGCTTAAAATGCATTGTGTACATGGGAGAAGTCGACATCAAGCGTCAGGCTCCGAATGTGGCCAGGATGAAATTATTGGGTGCTGAAGTTATTCCTGCTACTAGTGGAAGCAGAACCTTGAAAGATGCAACGAATGAAGCCATCAGGGATTGGATCAATAATCCTCTGGACACCTATTACATCATCGGGTCGGTGGTAGGTCCTCATCCTTATCCCGATATGGTTGCGCGTTTTCAGAGTGTGATCAGTGAAGAGATGAAAAAACAATTGCTTGAAAAGACAGGGAATGAGAATCCTGATTATATAATCGCTTGTGTGGGTGGCGGAAGCAATGCTGCCGGTGCATTTTATCACTACCTGGAGAATATGGACGTAAAATTAATTGCTGTTGAAGCAGCCGGTAAGGGAATTGATTCAGGACATTCAGCAGCAACTTGTGTCCTTGGAAAGCCCGGTATCATTCATGGAAGTAAAACCCTTTTGATGCAAACCGACGACGGGCAGATTACCGAGCCTTACAGTATTTCTGCTGGTTTGGATTATCCTGGTGTCGGACCGATTCATGCGCATTTATTTGAAACAGGAAGAGCTGAGTTTGTTTCTGCAACGGATGAGGAAGCATTGAAAGCCGTTTTTTTACTCTGTGAATTGGAAGGGATCATTCCAGCCCTCGAGAGCGCACATGCTTTGGCTCATTTGGAAAAACTGGGTGCTAAAGAGCAGGAAGTTGTATTGGTGAACCTTTCCGGACGTGGTGATAAAGATTTGGCAACATACATTGATAAATTGCAAATAAAATGAACAGAATCGATCAATTGTTTCAGGATAAAAAGGAGAATGTACTTTCCGTTTATTTCACCGCCGGATTTCCGGCCCTGAATGATACGGTTACTATTATCAATGAGTTGGAAAAATGCGGCGTGGATCTGATTGAAATCGGAATGCCTTTTTCTGATCCTCTTGCAGATGGGCCGACCATTCAAAGGAGCAGTGAAATTGCTTTAGATAATGGGATGAGCATTAAATTGCTGTTTGAACAGTTAAAAAAATTGAATTCAGGTATTCCCTTGGTATTGATGGGGTATTTGAATCCTGTCCTGCAATACGGTATGGAAAGGTTTTGCAAGGATGCGGCAGCATTGGGTATTTCCGGGGTCATTCTTCCTGATCTACCTTTGCAGGAGTACTTGGACGAATACAAATCCTTTTTTGAAAAGAACGGACTGAAAAACATTTTTCTGATCACTCCTCAGACATCCGAGGTTCGTATCCGTTTGATCGACGAACATTCCGAGGGGTTCATATACGTGGTTTCGTCAGCTAGCACAACCGGTTCCAAAAGTCAGATCGGCAGAGGGCAAGAAGATTATTTCAAGAGGATCAAAGCGATGGAATTAAAGAATCCGACCATCATTGGCTTCGGGATTCACGATCAGGCTTCATTCTCCAAAGCTTGTGAATATGCAAACGGTGCCATCATTGGGAGTGCTTTCATCAAGACCATTGAAAAAAGTGCAAATTTGGAAGGTGATATCCGGAGATTTATGAATGACATTCGTACTCCAGCAACACCTCCCTGGCCGCTCTCATGATGGGAATAGTTCATCTTTCACTTAATTAAAAAACTCAGATTCGTAATTTCGTTTTATTCTTTATCCTTATTATTATGATCATTCAATTAGAACAAAAAATCTCAGAAAAAGCAAAAGAAAGGATACTTTCTTCTGTAAATGCAATTGGCTACAAAACCACTGAAGTAAAGACCCAAAAAGGTATTTATCTGGTTTGCATTGGAAAAAATGAATTCGATATCCGTTTGATCGGAAGTCTCGATGGAGTGGAGGACGTTCACCGTGTTTCGGACAGTTATAAATTGGTTTCCAGGAAATGGAAAGTGAATGCAACGGAGATCGATCTGGGTGATGGAGTGATCATAGGTGAAAATAATTTCACTTTAATGGCCGGGCCTTGCAGCATTGAGAGCGAAGAACAGGTGGAGAAGATCGTAGCCCATTTGAAGGAGAACAATATTAAAGTAATGCGTGGAGGAGTATTTAAACCAAGGAGTTCACCCTACGCATTCCGAGGTATGGGGATCGAAGGTCTGAAAATGTTCAACCGGGTTTGTCGTGCCAACGGAATTAAGATCATTACGGAAGTGATGCAGGTTTCACAGATCGCAGACATGATCGACCATGTGGATGTATTTCAGGTGGGGGCAAGAAACTCTCAGAATTTTAACCTGCTTGATGAACTGGGGAGAGTCGACAAGCCTGTTTTGATCAAAAGAGGAATGAGCGGAACGATTGATGAGTTGCTGCAATCGGCGGAATACATTTTTTCGAATGGAAACGAAAAGTTGATGCTTTGCGAAAGGGGAATCCGAACTTATGAAACAGCATATCGGAATACATTCGACATCAATGCCATTCCGATCTTAAAGGAGAAAACGCATTTGCCTGTGATAGCTGACCCATCACACGGAATAGGAATCCGGGAACACGTTCCGATGATAGCTTTGGCTGCAATGATGGCAGGGGCTGACGGAGTGATCTATGAGGTCCACGAAAAGCCGGAAGAAGCAGCAAGTGATGGAGCGCAAACCCTGAACTTTGATGAATCAAAAAAGTTGGTCACTCGGTTGAACGCCAATTACAGTATGAATTTGGCCTGATCGTCTTACTCGATTACAAATTTTCCTTTTGTGAGGATTTCTTTGTTCTGACTCAGCTGATAGAAATAAACACCGTCTGAAAGTTGATCTCTGTCAATTGTCAGCGTATTGCTTTGAATGTCTTGAATGAATTTTACAGTTCTTCCCATCACGTCAACAACTCTGAGCTCAGCATGTGTCAATTTGAACAAAGGGTTGATCTGTATCGTTGCTGAAGTATGCATGGGGTTTGGAAAAAACGTCAAATCAGTGCTGTTGAAGTCAGCAATGCCTGTCGCCAGTGTGACTATAAAGTTTGTATTGCTGTTATCATCGGGAACAATTCCGGCAGTGCATCCGGCGCCCCCAAATCCACTTGTCAGTGTCATACTGAAAAGGTGAGAACCAACAGGCAGAAATCCAAGATCGAAAGTATCGATTGCATTGCAAATCGCGGAAGCCATTCCCAAGCAGTGATGAGCATAGCCACTACTACTGCTACCAGAAGTGGAATGTCCCTGATTATCAACGTCGCAACCCATGCTGCCAAATTGAACACTGGCATAGACTTTTACAAAACTAGCAGTGGTAGGAGCCACAGGATCGATCGTAAAGCCCGTTATAGTTCCTTGAGCAAAAGCAGCCCCGGTAAAAATAATTCCTAAAACGAAAGAGTAGATTTTTTTCATAAGATTGTGTTTTAATTTATAGATAGAATTTGTTTTCTCTTTTTCTCTTCTTTCCCCTTTATCACTTTATTACTTTACTACTTTATCACCATATCACTTCATCACCCAATCACTTCATCACCCAATCACCTCATCACCCAATCACCTCATCCATTTTTCCACTTTCTTAATGAAGTCAGCCACCTGCTGTGCCGGCCAAAGGGGTAATTGTTTCCCGTCACTGATCTGACAATACAAAGTCATCTGAAACAATGCTCTCAAAGTACTGAAATAGGGGCGAAGAACCAATTCGGTTTCTGTCAGTTTCCTTTGTGATTGATAACCTTTCAAAAAGGCATTCACAATCTCTTTGGGTTTGTTCTTGTGATCATACCAGATGAACACGCCAATGTCGTAAACCAAATATCCTTCACCGAAAAAATCGAAATCAAAAAAGGTGAACTGATCTCCTCCCTGAATGTGAAAATTCTCTGCCTGCAGGTCGCCGTGACAGATCCCTGAAGCCAGTTGATCTGTATCAATGGCAGCAAATCTCTCTTCAAAATCAGTCCTGAGCTTCAGCACATATTCAAATTCAGCCGGATGTTCCTTTAGAATGGATTTTAAAGCATGCAAGGTGGTTTCGAACTGATGCCCGATCCCGTAGTTCTGCGCGGTTTCACCAAAATCTTTCTTCAGAGTTAAGGAATGGATCTTTCCCGTTTCTGCTCCCAGCAATTCTGCTTGATTTGTATTCATTTTCCTCACTTGTTCTCCTTCGGCATAAGAAAAGAGAACCGCATATCTTGTTCCTTCTGGTGCATCAATGGAATGAACGAACTGATTATTCTGAAAAAGGATGGGATAGGAAACAGAAACACCGCCTTCTTTCAAATGGTGCAAAAGTTTCATCTCTGTCCGTATACTCTCAGGACTTCTCCAATTGTATTTGTATACTCGCAGAATGTACTTCTTTTCAGTACTTTCGATCAGATAAGTATCGTTAAATCCCCTTTTTAGAAAAGTAATCTTGCTTTGCTTCTGAATGGGATAGTGGCGACAGACTAGCTCCAATAGAGCTTGCGAGGATAGGGAAGAGTATTCAATGGGAAAAGCCATGTGCAAATGTAGGATTTTCGAGCTTACATACTATTGTTTGACGAGTACAGTTATAAACTAATTTTTTGAAAATGACCCTTCTTAAAAGTGCCTTCCGCTACATTCTTTATTTCCTTGCCGGGCTAGTCATGTTTGTCCTGCTTTACTTGTTTTGTTCCTGGTTTCTGCCTTTCATCAAAGTCAACTCTTCCTTTACAAATACGCAGGAAGGAATCGAGATCTTTGTTAGGTCGAATGGTGTGCACACCGATATCATAGTGCCCGTCAAAACCGAAGCTTTGAATTGGAATCATGTTTTGCCTTGTTCGGATTTTGTGAACGTGGATGAGCGCTATGAATATGTGGCAGTAGGGTGGGGCGACAAAGGATTTTATATCGATACTCCAACCTGGGATGATCTCACGTTTTCGACAGCTTTCAGGGCTGCTTTTGGTTTGGGAGGTACTGCCATGCACGTGACTTACATCTACAAGAAACCAAAATTGTCTGAAAGCTGCAAAATGGTTCGGATCTCAAAACAACAATACCTTTGTTTGATCGACCGCATGATATCGTCTTTTCAAATCAAAAACTTGAAACCGGTATTGATAGATCATACGGGTTATTCGCAGCAGGACCGTTTTTATGAAGCGAATGGAAAATACAGCATGTTTACCACTTGTAATGTGTGGACTGGAAATACATTGAAAGCTGCGGGAATAAAAGTGGGAGTATGGACGCCTTTCCAAGGCCGACTTGTGGAACACATAGAATAGTATTTTTTGTTGCGGGTCATGCAAGAGATTGACGCACATCCTTAAAAGGACGTCATCGAGAGTTACGAAGCAATTTTGTCGATTAGAAAGTCAATACTCTATCGCAGAATAATCTTTCCGCTAGCAAGTAAATTATTATCGCCCACGAATTTATAAATGTAAATACCGCTGCCGAGATATCCTCTAGCCAGTTGGGTTTCTGAAGAAGTAAATTCAGTAATACGTCTTACTTCTTTTCCATTTATGTCGTACAGAAGAAAAGAAATTTCCCCAAATGCATTTAATGAAGCTGCGTCAAAAGAAATTGTCGCATTGTCAACCAAAGGATTCGGATAGATCTTTACACTCGACTTGAATCGGTTTATTTCCTCAACACCGTCGAAGTTCGGGTCGTACATCCAAAAATCTTTCGTGGTGAGTGAATCGTAACCTGTGCCAACATACCCATAGCTGCCTATTGTAAATCCAACTGCATTTGATCGCGGAGTGCCGAAAAAATCAACTATCGGTGACCATGCATTTGTCAGGGAATTGTATTTCCAAAAATCTTTTCTATTACTCAACGTGTTGTCATATCCCGTTCCAACATAAGCATCTGTTCCAAGCACAAAACAACAAGAGCCATAACGCGGTGTTCCACCGAAAGGAGCAACAGCAAGCCAGGTGTTGGAAGTCCCATCGTATTTATAGAAATCGCCTTTAAAAACTCCGTCATCGCCAGTTCCCACATAAGCGCTAGTTCCTATCGTAAATGCTACGGGCAACCTTCTCGGAGTTCCAGGAAAGGCGGCTTTTGCACTCCAGCTGTTGGTTGCAACTGTATACATCCAAAGATCATTTTTAAAACCAGTGGCATCTTGTCCGCAAGTAATGTATCCATTTCCTCCCAATTCAAAACCTACGGCAGAACGCCTAGCTGTTCCGCCGAAGTTTGCTTTTTGCGTCCAGACATCTGTTCCTGCATCGTATTCCCAACAATCTAAATTATAGGGACTGGGACTTTGTCCGCAGCAGACGTATGCTTTTGAACCGACAACAAAGACCGCTGCGGCATTACGTGCTAATCCCGA
>JBKJQG010000298.1:0-6079 GCA_046594925.1 Bacteroidia bacterium | reverse complement strand
CTCAGATATGGGCTTGTCACTACGCTTCGCCATTTTCTGCAACCATCAAGCTGCGCTCTGTCGATGATGTGTTTTTCTCGATTGCTCGTCCCGATGATTTTACTTTTACTTTTGACTGTAAATTATACACCAACTGTTCCGACCAGGCGGCTTACAAAAACCAGTATGCGAATGCCATCATAAAGTTCATCGACGGGCGGCAACTGAATTCTGAAAAAATATTCATTGAAAGTTCTGATACCACTTTCCTTCGCACACTTAAACTGAAAAGAAATTCATTGCGCCTCTTTATCTATCCGTCTGATTTTGAAGAAGGGCTGACAATTGCGGAAGACATGCAGCTTTTCGGAATGACTATTTCTACGAATCTGGTATCAAAGGAGCAAATCGAAAGAGCGCACGCTAAAGGAATCCGGGTGACACTTTTCAATACAAGAACAAAAGATGAAAATCTGAATGCGATTCTGAAAAGTCCTGACTATATACAGTCGGACGACATCATTTATTTATTAAAGGTATTTGGAAAATATAAAAAGTGAGCTACTTCTTATTTAGCCTCTTCAATTGTTTGTCGATGTATACTTCTGTCGGCAACAACGAACGCTGAATCCGTCTAGCATAAGTAATGCTGTCGATGATAGATTTCTGATGTTCTTCCACCATTAGCTTCTGCTCTTCCACCTCTTTCTTCTGAATCTCAACCACGTCCCTTTGCTGTTCTATAATGTCTTTCTGTTTTCGTGTGATACGGAGGGAACGAAAAATAAACCCGGCAAACACAAGAACCAAAATCAAGAAACAAGAGACCAAAACCAAAACTATTTTTTGTTTTATGCTTTTCTCATCTGCCAATACCTGTTGACTTTCAAGCTCCTTTTTATGTTCTGCTTGTGCCACTGCTTCCTTCTTCTCAAAATCATAGGTCATCTGACTTTGAATTGTTTTTTTACGCGTCTCTTCATTATCTATACTGTCGCGATAAAGAATAAAAAATTTATGATTCTCAAAGGCACCTTTGTAATTTCCCGTTGCACTGTCAACAATGGATAAATTACTGTGGACATTTTTTAAGCATTCTTTAAAACCAATCTCCACGGATAGTTTTTTAGATTCGTCAAAGAAACTTCTGGCTTCGTTGTATCGCATCTGAACGAGGTAAAAATAACCTAGGTTATTGTAAGCCCTTGCTTCGCTTGCCTTATCGCCGATCTCACGTGCAATCTTTAAAGAGGAATTAAAAAACACGAGGGCTTCATCAAAATGACCTAATGCCTGATGAACATTTCCAATATTATTTACAGAAATCGCAACACCTCTTTTATTGCCTATTTCTTCCATAAGCTTCAAGCAGATTAAATGGTACTTGAGAGCCTCGGAATACTTTCCCTGATCAGAATAGATGCATCCAATGTTACTACGTGCAGCGCCGATTCCCTGTTTACTTCGAATCGCCTCATAAATTTTTAGAGCTGAAAAGTAATTCTTTAAAGCCAGATCGTAATTCTCTTGAGCATAATACACATTGCCTATGGTGTTATAGGAGTACGCTATGGCGTATTTATCACCATTCTCTTCCTCGATTTTCAAGGCAATGAAATAATTTTTTAATGCCTCTGCATCGTTCCCTTGGTCAAAATAGATCAATCCCAAATAATTATAGGTTCTCCCAACGCTCTTTTTGTCACCGATCACTTTAAAAATCCTAAAAGCCTCCAAGTGATATTTTAGTGCTTCGTTATAGCTTGCCTGACTCTCGTATATGTTTCCCACAATATTGCAGGCATCGGCCTTGCGCTTTTGTGAAACATATACAATATTGGAATCTGCTGTTTTTTTTCGAATCTCACCGGACAGCTGAATGCATTGTTGTGCGTAGATCAGAGCACTATCAAACTTTCCATTATTATTATATATTTCAGAAATTTTGTTTAAATGAAACAACTTGCTGGTATCCAGACGTTCAGTTTTTAAAATCATAAGCAGCGAGTCGCTTCTTCGAACTTGCCCAGCACATATGGATGCAAGAAAGACTGAAACAAAAAATAAAAAACTTATTTTTCTCATTTGTTTCCCGTTAGTCTCTTTAAATTTTTGTCGATGTATACTTCTGTCGGCAACAACGAACGCTGAATCCGTCTAGCATAAGTAATGCTGTCGATGATAGATTTCTGATGTTCTTCCACCATTAGCTTCTGCATTTCAACCTCTGCCTTCTGCTGTTCCACAAGTTTTTTCTGCTCTTCTATGACGCCCTTTTGTTTTTTTGTTGTGCGAAGTGAACGGAAGACAAATCCTGAGAAGATCACTACCAATAATAAGAATGCGGACACTAGACTCAACACAATCTTTTGTTTTCTACTTTTTTCAGCGGCTATCAACTCTTGGTTCTCCAGTTCTTTTTTATGTTCTGCCTCTGCCACGGCTTCCTTCTTCTCAAAATCATAGGTCATCTGATTCTGAATGGTCTTCTTCCGTGTTTCCTCATTGTCGAGGCTATCGCTGTACAGAATGTACAATTTTTGATTTTCGAATGCTCCTTTGTAATTGCCTCTAGCGCTGTCCAATTCCGACAAAGCATCATAGGTATTGCTTAGACATTCTTTGTAACCGATCTCTAGAGACAATTGTTCCGCCTTGTGCAGATAGGTAGCTGCTTCCGCAAACTTCTTCTGCTTCGACGAAAGGATCCCCATATTGGCGTACAACCCTGCAAGGAGGTCCTGTCTCCCCATTTTTTCCACGATCCCAACTGCCTTAAAATATTTTTCTTGTGCTTCGGGATACATCCCCTTGTCAGAGTATACGTTGCCGATGCTCGCCTCACTTTCGGCAATCCCTCTCTGATCATCGAAGGACGTTCTGATCTCCAGAGCCGCAGCATACATTTTCAAGGCCTCCGAATAATTCTTTTGATGAAAGTAAACACCGCCAATGTTGTTGTATGCAGTTGCTACGCTTTGTTTTTTACCCAGCGTTTTGTATGCCTTCAAAGAAGTATTATACTTTATCAATGCTTCCGGATAATTTTCCTGCATGTAATAAAGGTTGCCTATATAAAAGCAAACATCCGCCTTTCCGGGAACGTCATTTATTTCTTCTCTTATGTTCAAGGAGGAGAGATAATTTTTCAAAGCTTCCACGTAATTGCCTTTGTCCTCTGCAAAGAAACCCATGTATCCCAAAGTCATGGCTTCGCCTTTTCTGTAATTGATCTTCTGAGCCAGGGCAAGTGCCTCCTTCAGGCAAGCGGAAGCCTTCTCATCGTTCTCAAATTCGTAGTCTAAAAAAAGATTGTTCAAAACGTTCACTTTCACGCTGTCGTAGTTGGTGACCTTCAATACATTTTCGAGTGAGTCACGGACAGATTTCTGCCCTTGAACAAACAAGGGTGATAAAAAAACAATAAACCAGCAAGCTAAGTATCTCATTTAATTTTTTTAAGTCTGGTTATGTTTTTTTCAATGTATTTATCGGTTGGCAATAATGACAATTGAATTCTTCTCGCATAAGTAATACTATCGATGATGGATTTCTGATGTTCTTCAACCATAGCCTTTTGCTGCTCGACTTCTGCCTTCTGCAACTCCACAAGGCTCTTTTGTTCTTCAATGATGTCCTTTTGTTTTTTGGTGGTCCGCAATGAACGAAAAATGAAAGCGGCAAAAACAACGACCAGCAACAAAAAAACTGAAACCAGGGCAAGTACAATCTTTTGTTTCCTGCTCTTTTCATTGGCTATCAATCCTTGATTCTCCAACTCTTTTTTATATTCTGCAACAGCAACGGCTTCCTTTTTCTCGAAATCATAGGTCATTTGACTTTGAATGGTTTTCCTACGGGTTTCTAAATTATCGATACTGTCGCGGGCCAACACGAATTGTTTGTGATTTTCGTAGGCGCCTTTATAATCACCCCTTGCACTGTCCAACTCCATTAGAGCAAAATAAGTGGCTTTTACATACTCCATGTATCCCATCTCTTTGGACATTTTCAATGCAATGCCAATGTATTCTGCTGCTTCTTTGTACTTCTTTTGTTTGCTGTAAGTGATGCCGATATTTCCATACGATGCGGCGATGCCTGCTTTCTCACCGGTTTCCAGCTTTATTCTAAGGGATTGCTGATGATTCTTCAGCGATTCCTCAAAATTCTTATTTCGAAGCGCAGGATCTTTCTCCTGCATGGCCAACGCATAATAAACGCTCCCAATGTTGATATACGAATCGGAAATACCCTTTTTATCAGCCAGCTCTTCTCTTATTTTCAGAGAAGCGTAATGATTTTCTAACGCTTCCTCATAACTGCGCATGTCTGTTTTTACATTCCCGATATTGCTGTAACACGTCGCAACTCCTTTTTTGTCCCCAATCTCTTCTTTCATCTTCAAGCAGGAATTGAAGTATCTCAGTGCTTCCTTGCTGTTTTTCTGAGAATAAAATATGGTGCCGATATTTCCGTAAGAGTCTGAGATCCCATCTTTGTCTCCCATTTTCTCACGTATCTTCAGGGCTAAAAAATGACTCTTCAATGCTTCCGGGTCATTTCCCTGACGGGAATAAATATTTCCAAGATTATTGTAAGAATTAGAAATGCCCACCTTATCGTCTATCTCGACCCTTATCTTCAGAGCGAGTAAATTGCATTTCAACGCCTCCTGGTAGTTGTCCAGGTCGTAATATACATTTGCAATGTCATTATAAACAGATGCAGTTGCTTTCTTATCTTTCGTCTCCTGGCGAATTTTCAGCGCCGAATAGTACGCTTCCAGAGATTCCGGATATTGTCCACCTTTATAATAAGCATTTCCGATATTGGTATAAGCGGAAGCAATGCCTTTCATGTAACCTTTCTTCCCGTCAGGCATTAGAATGGCAGCATAGGCCTGCATAGCAGCATTATAACTCTTCAGCGCTTGTTCAATGTCTCCCAGATCTTCGTACAGAAAACCTGAATATTTATTTGCATCCCCCAATCCTTTTTTAAAACCTATTCCTTCAGCTAGTTTGATAGAACGGGCCACATACTCACGGGCTTTGTTGGGATCTGCGAATTCAAATTCAAGCACCAAAGCATTGAGCGTGTTGACTTTGATGGTATCGTACTTTTCAGATTTCAGAGCTTTCAGCAGCGAATCTATGCGCGGGGTTTGAGAAAAGCCGGCACCGAATTCGAGTAGGGCAATCAAAATTAAAATACTTTTGATTCTGTTCTTCATAACAATTACTTCGTCAATCGTTTTAACTGCTTGTCAATGTATTTTTCTGTCGGCAGTAAAGATAACTGGATTCTCCTTGCGTAGGTAATGCTGTCGATGATGGCTTTTTGATGTTCATCTACGATCGCCTTTTGCTCTTCTACTTCTGCTTTCTGCAGTTCCACAAGCGTCTTCTGTTCCTCAATGATGTTCTTTTGTTTCCGGGTAGTTCGGAGAGAACGAAAAACAAAGCCTGCAAAAATCACCACCAATACCAAGAATATGGACACCAGTCCAAGCACGATCTTTTGTTTTCTGCTTTTTTCTCCGGCCACCAACTCCTGATTTTCTAATTCTTTTTTATGTTCGGCTTGAGCAATGGCTTCTTTCTTTTCGAAATCAAAGGTCATTTGATTCTGGATTGTTTTTTCACGGGCCTCTTCATTATCCAGACTGTCGCGATAAAGTATATAGCTCTTGTAATTTTCATAAGCGCCTTTGTAATTCAAGCGGGCAGTGTCGAGGTCCGTTAGAGCCTGGTAGGCATCTCTTAAATATTCTTTATGTCCGATTCTAGCCGAAAGTGCTTTTGCCTTGAGCAGATAAGACTCTGCTTCTTTGTACTTTTTAAGGCCGGTGTAAGACGCACCAATATTTCCGTAAGAAGAACATACAGAAGAAGTGTCTCCTACTTCTTGTTTCAGTTTCAGGGAAATGAAATGATTTTTCAAAGCTTCCTCATATTTTTTCTGACCATGGTAAACATTGCCTATGTTGTTATAACAATCGGCCATTTTTCGTTTGTCATGATAATACTCCGAAATAGCCAGAGATGATTCAAGATTCCTAAGCGCCTCCTGATAATTCTTGAGTTTATAGTAAATC
>JBKJQG010000245.1:0-6201 GCA_046594925.1 Bacteroidia bacterium | reverse complement strand
AATGAATAGCATCCTTGGGAGCGCAAGGGACCTATTCAGATGTAAATTACTCTGCAAAATTAAACACCAAACTCCTTGATTCTGTTATATAATTAAGGGAAAAGATTATAGATTCGTTGCTTTTAAAGAGCAAACGACTCTATTTTGCTGCTTCATAGATGACTGCATGGATCTTTCCACGGATTCCCGACTTGGAAAGCTTATTGTCATCTGCATCCGGGTAGACCCGGTTGGACAGGAAAATGTAAATGATTCCGGTCTTAGGATCAGCCCAGGCCAATGTTCCCGTAAAACCGGCGTGACCAAAACTTAAGTACGAAACTGCCTTGCAGACCGGACTATCTTTCTCGGGGTTCATTTCCGGCTTATCAAATCCTATCGCTCTTCTGTTCTCTGTGCAATATTGGCACTCCGTGAATTTAAAAACAGTGGAAGAATCGATGTAACGTTTTCCTCCGTAGGTTCCGTAATTCATGAACATCTGCATCATCACTGCTAAGTCACCGGAATTAGAAAACACTCCCGCATGTCCTCCTACTCCACCCAACATAGCAGCGCCTTGGTCGTGTACATCGCCGTGGATCTGCTGCTTCCTGAACTTTGCATCGAACTCGGTCGGAACAATTCTCTTCAGGTCGAATTTTGCCAAAGGCTTGTAACCCATCGTTTGCAAGCCCAGGGGAGCATAAAATGAATTCTGTACATACACGTTCAAAGCTGCTCCGGTTTCTTTTTCAATAATCTTCTTCAGAAAATAATAGCCCAGGTCACTGTACAGGTATTTCCCCGCATCCTTGATCGGCGAGTCAATGATCCGTTTATAGATTGTGTCTTCATAATTTTTATTGATATACAAATCGTTCGCCACCCGTTTGTAATAAAAATCATTCGGTGTTTTGTTGTAAATGCCTTCCTTATATGTTCCGTCCTTGTTCACTGTCTTCAGCCAAAATGGGATCCAGTCCTTTAATCCTGCCTGATGTGTCATCATTTCCCGAATTGCAATATTCTGTTTATTGCTTCCTTCCAGCTCGGGCATGTAATAACACAAAGGATCATCGAGTTTCACTTTCCCTTCGTCCACCAATTTCATTAGCGACACTGTAGAAGCAGCGATTTTAGTGATGGATGCAATGTCATACAGGTCATCATTCTTCACTTTCATTTTTGTATCATAGGTATGATACCCGAATGATTTCTGATAGATGATGCTTCCGTTCTTGGCGACCAAAACCTGACAGCCCGGAAAAACTTTCTCCTTGATGCCGTTCAATGCAATGCTATCGATCTTGTTCAGGGCTTTGGAATCTATACCCAATTCCTCTGGAATTGTATATCTGAATCGCACCGGTTTTGTATCTATCCCCATTCCCTGTTTAAAGAAAGGACTGGCAGTTACGGGTAGTTTTCCTGTTGATCCAACGCCACCGAAGATCAGCTGAGCGGCATAACTTTCACTGTAATCACTATTCTCATAGCTCATGATCACCACATCTGCCAACTGAATGCTGTCCATCTTTGCAAGGATATAGGGGTTGGCCGCAACGTTCACAATCACGGTGTGTTCTCGTATGATGGCTTTTAATAAACCGAGCACCTGGGGCGTTAATCCGAAATCCTTGTCGGGCTTATTGTTCGTATTGTTTAGGTGTACAATCACCGGATCGTAGCCTTTCAGCTGAGACAACAAAGTATCAAATGCTGGAGCTTTTGCTTCTTTGTCGACACCAAAATGTTTCACCGCTGCATAGTTGGAAAGGGTCTGCTGAAAAACACTCAAGCCTTTGTAACCCAATGATACGGATGCGATCTTCGCGGAATCCAATTCCTGCAATGGTAAAAGATCGTTCTTATTCTGCAACAAAGTAAGCGATGCTTCAGTAAGTTTTCTGTTGATCAGCTCTGCTTCTTTCGTATTCAGCTCTTCGTAAAGATTCTTCAGCTTGATCTTGGAATAATGGTCGAGTCCGGCCCATTGTTTCGCCCGCAATATTTTCATACAGCGTTTGTCAATTTCTTCCTGGGAGATCTCTCCGCGCTCCATTGCTTTTTTTATAGCATCCATCGCAGTCGGTACATCTTCTGCAAAAAGCAAAACATCATTTCCTGCTAAAAGCGCCTTTACATCTGCTTCCCCGGGTTTATAGAATTTACTCACGCCTTTCATGTTCAAGGCATCGGTGAACACCAAACCTTTGAATCCAAGCGTATCTTTCAACAAACCTGTCACGATTGATTTTGTCAACGTGGAAGCCTGATTGCGGGTCGTGTCCAACGCAGGAATGCTCAAATGCGCCACCATCATGCTACCCAGTCCTTGGTTGATCAGTTCCCGGAAAGGATACAATTCCAGCGTATCCAAATGAGCGTAGGATGATTTAATCGTTGGAAGCGTCTTGTGTGAATCGCTGTCGGTATCCCCGTGGCCGGGAAAATGTTTTGCATTCGCCAGCACTTTATTATCCTGCATCCCTTTCATGTACATCAATGCTTTTTTCGCTACGTTGTATTTGTTCTCTCCAAACGAACGGTTTCCGATCACCGGATTGAGGGGATTGTTGTTGATGTCGACCACCGGTGCAAAATTGATCTGCATTCCCAATCGTTTGCATTGCCTTGCAATCTCATAGCCCATTTCATAAATCAATGAATCGTCCTGGATCGCACCCAGTGTCATCTGGCGCGGAAATTTCGTGGTGCTGTCCAAACGCATTGCTAATCCCCATTCCGCGTCGATCGACATGAACAAGGGAACTTTCGAACAGGATTGATAACAGTTCGCCTGGATGGCTTGACGGACCGGCCCGCCTTGAAAAAAGATTAGACCACCGATCTTGTATTTATCCACTAACTCCTTTATTTCTTTCACGTGTGCAATGTCCTTGTTGGAATAAGCAGCCACCATAAACAATTGAGCGAGCCTTTCATCGGGACTCAGTGTTTTAAAAACCGAATCTGCCCAGCGTGTATCCTGCGTGTAGAAAGGGGGATCCTGCCCTTCGACTCCGCTCTGGGTGACGATTGACTTTGGAATAAAACTCAGGGAAATGCAAACAAGAAGAGATAGTAGAGCGAAGTGAGATTTTTTCATCAACAAAAATAAATTCGGTGCAAGGTTTACAATAATTGTGCTAAGTTACCTTCTATGACAAAGACATCTGACCCGAAACACTATACTTTTCAACGAAAGGATGTTAATGAGATTGTACAAAGGAAAACACGGAGCCCGCACGGATTTGTAATTTTGTGAAAATTCGTATTCGTAATGTATAAGAAGCTCTTCAACATCATGGTCTTAATGATCAGCGTCCTCACGCTAAACCTGGTCACTGGCTTCGTTACCAACTACATTGTCCATTACAACATCGGAATAAATCCCTACAAATTCACTGGCATTGCAATGCTGACATTGGTTTTCATCCTTGTCCCTGCCTACAGCTACATGAAACCCAAAGTCGAACTGCTGGTAGCCCGAGTGCTGGTATCCGGGAGCAATTCCTTCGGCAAGAATCTAGGCCTATTCTTCTCATTTATTTTCATTTTCGGTCTGTTGTTCGTAATCTATCTGCACGAATGGTTTGCGATCAACCTCTGGGAAGTGTTGAAAACTAAAATGTAAGCGGAAAGCCTTACAAACACTTACCAATAAAGCACTTACAACAGGTGCTGTGATTACCTCTTACCATTCCTCCCTTCCACAGCATTTATTCGCTGAATTAGTATTATTTTTGTAGGAACAGCAGATTATGCCAGACATCATTCATCTTTTACCCGATTCCGTAGCCAATCAGATCGCAGCCGGCGAAGTGGTCCAACGACCCGCTTCTGCTGTCAAAGAGCTGATGGAAAATGCATTGGATGCTGGCGGAACGAAGATTAAGTTGATTGTGAAAGACGCAGGAAAGACCCTGATCCAGGTGATTGACAATGGCTGCGGGATGACTGAGACCGATGCCCGAATGAGTTTTGAACGACACGCAACTTCCAAGATCAAGAAGGCTGACGATCTGTTTGCCATCCGCACCATGGGTTTCCGAGGAGAAGCTTTGGCTTCCATAGCCGCCATAGCTCAAGTGGAACTAAAGACGAAGCGGACGGGTCATGAGACCGGTGTTCAGATTGACATTGAAGGCTCGGAGCTCAAACGCCAAGAAACAGTAAGCTGTGCGGAAGGTACCTCGATATCTGTCAAAAACTTATTTTTTAATGTTCCCGCCAGAAGAAATTTTCTCAAGACCGACTCTGTGGAACTGCGCCACATCATTGACGAATTTCATAGGGTAAGCATCCCGAATCCCGAGATCGCTTTCAGTTTCCACCATAACACTACTGAGATCTTCCATCTCGAAACAGGTTCCCTGAAACAGCGCCTGATGGGATTGTTCGGAAATTCTTACAACACCAGATTGGTCCCTGTTGAAGAAAACACGGGCATTGTCAAGATCAAAGGCTTTGTCATCAAGCCCGATTTTGCTAAAAAGACAAGAGGCGAACAGTTCTTTTTCCTTAACAAACGTTTCATCAAAAACGGGTATTTGCACCATGCCGTACAATCCGCTTTTGAACAATTGCTGCCGGCCGACAGTTTCGCTTCTTATTTCCTGATGCTGGATGTAGATCCAAAGAGCATCGACATCAACATTCATCCTACAAAGACCGAAGTCAAATTTGAAGATGAAAAAGCGATCTATGCTTTTTTGAGATCAGCAGTGAAAAAATCACTCGGACAGTTCAACATCTCCCCCAGCCTGGATTTTGACCAGGAGGCACACTTATACAACATGCCTTTAAAGCCGGTAGACGGGGTTTACAAACAACCGACCATCAAAGTCGATGTGAACTACAATCCTTTCAAAACGGAAAAAAAAGAAAGCAACGAGCGGGAGCTTTCCAATAAAACGAACTGGGAAAAATTATACAGTCGCCATGCCGACAATCAGTTAGAATTCGAGATCAAGAAAGAAGAAGAAACCCAGCAGACAATCAATACCGACTGGGACAACGAGCTGCACGAAAGCAACCGAAAATCCACATACCAGCTGCACAACAGGTACATTTTGACCCACATAAAAACCGGTTTCATGGTGATTGACCAGCAAGGCGCCCACGAACGCATTTTATACGAACGCATACTTGAAGGTTTTGAAAGACACCGTTCCGCCACCCAACAGGAACTTTTTCCGAAAACAATCGAACTGAATAGCACGGATTTTGAATTGGTTAAAGAACTCACACCCGAGATCCAGGCAATGGGATTCGATATCAGCGAATTTGGCAAGAATACTTATGTCATTCACGGTGTTCCTGCCGATACGTCAGATTATGATTCCGTAAAATTATTGGAAGGATTATTGGAGAACTACAAACAGAATTTACTAGAATTAAAATCTGATAAAAGAGAAAACTTAGCGCGTTCGATGGCTAGAAACACAGCAATAAAATCGGGAAGAGCATTGACCCAAGAAGAAATGCAAAATATTATTGATGAATTGTTTGCTTGTAAAATGCCATACAGCACGCCAAGTGGAAAGCCGACTATTACTACATTCTCCTCTGAGGATTTAGATAAGAGGTTTAAGAAGTAAGTGCGAATTCGAAAGTTCAATTTCGGAAGTAAAAAATAAAAAAGTAGACAATTAAAAAACAAGTAGACAATAGACAAATCAAGAAGTAAACAAAAAGTAAAATTTTATGTCTTTATTTTAACCATACAGATTAGTAAATTCGTTTTAATTCGTTATCCATAATCATGTCTTACCAACAATACCGTCCGAATAGTTTTAATGTATTACCAGTTGTAGTTAAAAATCTATTAATTATAAATGGATTGTTTTTTCTAGCAACTTTTGCTTTACAAAACAACATTGACTTAGCAGATAAGCTTGGATTACATTATCCTTTTTCTGAAAAATTTCAACCTTATCAAATCATCACTTACATGTTTATGCATGGTGGCTTGATGCACATAGTGTTCAACATGTTTGCATTGTGGATGTTTGGTAACACATTGGAAAACTATTGGGGTCCAAAACGATTTTTAACGTATTACATTATTACAGGTATTGGCGCTGCAGTTTGTCACTATACTGTTGTTCATTTTCAAATTCAACCGGCTCTTACTATTATTGATTCTTATCTAGCCAATCCATCATTGGAATCATTTAAAGCATTTCTAGATTCAGGAGATTTTCAATTGACTAC
>JBKJQG010000199.1:0-6599 GCA_046594925.1 Bacteroidia bacterium | reverse complement strand
TGAAAAATCTTATAACGTGATCGGAGAACTATACGGCTCTGAGAAAAAAGAGGAGATCATAACGGTAGGTGGACATTTGGATGCATGGGACAATGGCGAGGGAGCTCACGATGACGGAGCGGGAGTTGTGCAGAGCATTGAAGTGCTGCGCATTTATAAATCCCTGGGATTAAAACCAAAACGCACCATCCGCGCAGTTGCTTTTATGAATGAAGAGAACGGCTTGCGTGGAGGAAAAAAATATGCAGAAATCGCCAAACTGAAAAATGAAAAACATACGGCTGCCATTGAATCGGATGCAGGAGGATTTTCTCCGCGCGGTTTCAGCGGTGAAATGGACGCTGCACAAAAAACAAAACTCTTAAGCTGGGCCCCCTTGTTCCTTCCATACGGAGTGTATGACTTCAGCCACGAGGGAGGAGGCGCCGACATCGGACCACTAAGAAAAGAATTGGGAACTCCGATCTTTGAATTGATGCCAGACTCACAACGTTACTTCGATTATCACCACACTGCCATCGACACTTTCGAGACCGTGAATAAAAGGGAATTGGAATTAGGTGGAGCATCCCTCGCTGCCTTGATCTGGATGATCAGTCAGTATGGGTTGTAACCGACAATCCTCCCAGAAGTTTCAGAACCATTACATTAAGTAGTGATCACTTTTGCTTCGGGATATCTGATCAGCCAGGTTTTCAATTTTTCAATACTGGAAATAGTGATCACCGTTCTGTAATCCAACTGAACCTTTATCAAATTGGCAGAGGCCTTTTTTACGTATTCTACTTTTTTCATAATTGGCTTTTTACAAAGTAGAGCATATCTGACCGATGAATTGTTGCAAAGTTTCTGAAAAACATTACATTGTTCACACCTAAACTTTATATGCCAGGATAATCTTCAAAAGGATTAGCCTCTATAGTTCTACTCTTTTAACGGGACGGGAAGCAAGCAGAACATCTTTTGTTAAGACAAGATCTCCACCTGTGGAACAATCAAAAGCAAAGGCCTCATCTGCATTTTTTTGTGTTGAAGTCCAGTAAAGTGTACTGTTAAAATTTCCATATCCCATTGCGGATCTTTCAGTGTACATCAAGGCCATTTCATCTTTTGAGGGCAAATGCCATCCTTGTGGTTGCCCGGAGGGACTATATTGTTGGCACAATCTTGCTGCATTCCAATCACCGCACTCTATAAGAATGTAATGAGAATTCCAGTTCCCAAAGCCTACTCCGGCATGCCCGGCGTCGGTAATCATCCAACTCATGCAGCCCCATGCTCCTTGCCAAGGGATATCCTCCTTCGACGCAACCAGAAAATATTCCAGCCCGGGATCAACATAAAAGACTATGCCGCCGCCATAGGGATCGCCAAGATCAGGTCTGTAGATGCAGGAATGATCGTCCTTTTGAGCATCCTCATTATAGTTTTTCGCTTTGGGATCCGTACAGCCTTTTTTGGCGCAGGAAGGAGTAATGCAAAGAAGAATTACAAATGCAAATGTTGCTATGAAATTTATTTTCATGTTCTCAGGGTTCGTCAGCTTACTGACGGAAGATGAGGAGAAAAGTTGCCCGTTCAGACCGAATGAACGCTCTTAGATTGAAGAAACTTAGCCAACTCTTTCAGGACGTCTGTGATCTTATTCGTTTCCCAGTTCCATTTCGGCTCCTTATAATGTGTGGAAAGTATTCCCAACATCTGTTTGTTCTTCCCCATAATGGGAACAGATTTTACGGAACGGAATCCAGCCGACTTAGCAACCGGCCTGTGCGGCGCATATCCGATATCGAGAAGCACATCGCTGATGATAACAGGACTGACAATCCCAGCTGCCCGACCGCAAGAAGAATTATCAAAGGGCATTGCCGTTTTAAAATGTTCAAGAAAGTCTTTGTTGAATCCCACCTGTGCGGCGATCTTTAAGGTGTTTGTGCTCGGATCGAAGAGCTGCACTGTTCCCATGTCAGCATTCTCAGATTCAATTGCCTTCTCCAAATACGGAAGCAGTTCTTTAGAAAAACTTGCTGTTATCATCCCTTATCAGATTTTTAGTTAATAAGATCTTCTACTCTTTTGTCAAACGCAAAAAGATGATCTACAATCAGATAGATTTAGTTCATTTCCGGTAAAATAATTTCTTATTGGAGTAAGGGTGATTCTTTTACGCAATAAACAGCGTAGAAGTTGCGTTGAAAGTTCCTGAAAAATAATTTTTCAGGAGAACTTTTCAACATCAAAAACGATATTAACAATGTTTGGGTTTTCAACAGAAAACCCGACTAATTTTCGTTAAAATAAACAATGGCGAAGTAGATCCCCACTCCTACTGCGATAGCAGCCAGAACTGTCAGAACAATCTTGATGACGCTATAAGGTCTTTCCCCCTGAACTTCACCCGTTCTTCCATTGATCATGAATCGGAATACCTTCTCGTTGTATCTGTAAGCACTTAGCCACACGGGCAATAAGATGTGTTTAAAGGAAATATCGTTATATACAGTGTTCACAGAACCGATGCGCTGGTGATCTCCGCCAATGTCGCGGCAGATACTCGTGCGGATGCCGGCGTCCATAATGACTTTTGATTTTTCGAATCCGGTCTTCACATCTACCTGATAACTCTCTGTTCTGAATCCGCTTAAAAATTTATCGTTGTACCCGGTCAGGTTTTCCATGTCCCAAGGTTCCAGTGCATTTGTATATTTCTCGGGTAGGGAATTACTTGCTAAGACCAAAACATCGTCAAACTTATTGTGCACGTGCCCGCTTGCATAACTCCACCTGATTTTAGTAACCGTTCTGGTGCTCGTTACCGATTTCCCATTCACCACCGTGGTATACATTTCTGTAGTTACATAATTGTCGCCGCGCTGTCCGGTATAATCACTCTCTGTATTGGAATCGTAGGTCCAATAAGGAATATACATCCCGTTCAGTTTTTCAGCATTGTCGACATAGTTCTTAAGGTCGTTCGGAGCAAACCACAATCCTTTCACCCAATTTTTAAATTGCTCAAAGGCATTCTTCTGATCGATCTTGAAAGGAAGCAGATACTTCGGCTTGATGATGCTGCACGTTGTACCGCCGGTCACTACAATGGGGGAAGCGCAGAAAGGACAGCTGTCCGAAGTAATATTAGGCTTTAGTGTACTGGAAGCACCGCAATTACCGCATTTCACGGTAACGATCTCTTGTTTCTCTACATTGCTGTTGTTCTCGTTCAGGAATTTCTCAAAATCAATTTCCTCAACGACCGTAGCTTCTACAGCTTCTTTGATCTCATTCGCCGCGCCGCAATATTCACATTTCAAATGTTCTGTTCCGGGTGCATACTTCAGCAAAGCACCGCAGTCCCTGCAGTCGAGTTGGTTGCTGATCTCCTTAGTTTTTTCTTCAAATTCTGTGCTCATGGTTATCGGTTCATTGGTTCATAAGTTCATTAGTAAAGCTGCGTATGCGATGCGTTTTATAGGTTCGGCTTATCGGTTTGGTTTATTTCAAATATATCACAAACAGCATATACCAATGAACCAATCCACGAATGAACCAATGAACTACATAGGAGGAGGCAAGGGAGGAGGAACCGCTGAAAACAATTTAGCGATCTCAGCAACCTGATCGGCGGTAGTCCATGCAGCCATTCCGTTCTTCCAGATCATGGATTCTTTTTTAAGGCTTCCGGTCTGGATCATTTGTCCCATAACTTGTTCGGTATAAGGACCCGTTTGTGCACCATTCACAGCAATAAAATATTGAGTGGAAGGTGGTGGTGGTGGTGGCGTGTTGTTGTTCTGATTGTTGTTGTTCTGATTCTGGTTGAACATGTTGTTCATCTGGTTGCCCATCCCCATTCCCATCCCCATTCCCAATCCTGCGCCCATCATGCTGTTTCCGTTCTCTGCTGCTTTTTCCATGGAGTTAGCAGCCTGATACTGAGTAAAGGCATTCAGGTTCCCGATGATGCCCATGCTGCTTCTTTTGTCTAATGCGGCTTCAACATCCGGCGGCAGGGAAATATTCTCGATCAGCAATTTGGTGACTTCAATTCCGATTTCCTTGAATTCCGGATTGATCTTGTCGCCAATGAGTTTCGACAGCTCATCATAGTTAGATGCCATGTCCAAAACGGGAATCTTGCTTTCGGCAATAGCATCCGTAAAACGGGTGATCACCATGTTGCGTAATTGTTCCGTTACTTCTTCTGTTGTAAAATGCTGATCTGTTCCGGCAATCTCCTTCAAAAATTTAGATGCATCCACAACGCGGATCGCATAGTTTCCAAAAGCGCGGATGCGGATCGGCCCGAATTCGGAATCGCGCAACATGATCGGATTTTTGGTTCCCCATTTCTGGTTCGTGAACTGTTTGGTGTTCACGAAATACACTTCCGCTTTGAACGGACTGTTAAATCCATATTTCCAGCCTCTCAGGGTCGACATGATCGGCATGTTCTGGGTTTGCAACTCGTACATCCCCGGTTTGTATTCATCCGCCATTTTTCCCTCGTTCACAAAAACCGCCACCTGCGATTCACGCACGGTTAGCTTTGCTCCCATTTTAATTTCGTTCTGGTAGCGAGGAAAACGCCATACCATTGTATCATTCGAGCTATCTGTCCACTCGATGATGTCTACAAATTCGCCTTTTAATTTATCAAATAATCCCATATTTTTTATTTTTTAGTTATTGTAATTGGTTTATTAGTTCACTGGTTTATTGGTTCAATAGTTCATTGCTTCAGTGGTTCATTAGTTATGTAGGGTCCACCTAGTCACCTTTTAATCTTCTGCGAGGACTATCAATTTATCCTCTGGCGTAAAACGAAGTTTGTTTGACTTAACCGGGTTGCAATTCACGCCGTAAGCTTTGGAGTTATCGTGCGATAAAGCAGCAAGTCTATATCCAATCGCTGTTTCGCCCTTCTGCATGGCACTTTCAATGACCGTATAGAAATTCACTTCCTCTCCCGGTTTGATGTAATCACTCATCGGCTTCAGATAGATCTCGCTTCCATCTGCATCGAAGAGATCTTCGAACACGCGCATCAGGTATTTGTTTTCTGAAACTTGTGACATCAAAAGACTAATAAGTTTATCGCTGACAATGAAATCATCGGCTTTGGTAACTTCCGCAAGGTCGCGGTTCCGCAGGTCCAGCATCTCACTTACAACTTTGATGTCCTTCCCTGTTTCTTCCATCACTCTGCGCAAATGCAACAAGCTGATCAGTGTTTGTGCATCGGCATCCTGCAGTTCAAGTTCGTCTTTGTAACAAAGCAACTGAACGCTGTCGAAAGAGGTCGGATTCAACCTGTCGATCACATCCCTTGCCGTTGTATCCGCACATTCGTATTCCAACTTAATGTTCTTCAGATTGACCGATGCATTCTTCACTTCATCGTGATGATCATAAGAGGTCACCACTTTCATGTAAGAACCTGTACCAACGTAATTATCCATTTCGCGGATGATGGTCATCGCGCGTTTGTTCCATCCTAACAATAATATTTTTTCAGCGACAATCTTGGCTGAATTATTATTTACGATTGCTGCTTTGTTCAGGGAAGCTACTTTTGTTTTTGCAACGACCATGGTGTCATCATCTTCTGTTATCGCAATGACTTTATCTCCGTTCACGATCTTGTAATCCATGGCAGGATTGATCTTCACGCTTCCATCAGCATACTGCAATCCCATCACCGTTGAATCTTCGTAGGACACTACTGCATCTGCATATGTTTTTCCGATCAATTCAGCTTCTTCATTGAAATAGATTTCCGCTCCGTCAAAATCCATCAACTCCGTGTAAACGATGCTCAAGCCACTCTGACGGGAAGTTTGCACCATAATGCGTGCGATCACATCGTCGGTCAACACGAGTTCTACCTCGTCCTTCCCGACCATTTTCGCTACTTCTAAATTTTTCTCGTCTTTTATTTCTGCCACAATGTGATATGGCGCTGCTCTTCTGTCGGGATTGTTGGTGATAGCCAGAATGGATTTGATGGTCTGCGGATCCGCATTTCCTTCTTCGGGTGCTAAAATGATGATGGAACGCGAAGCCTGTGGATTGGCAATGGCAAGGTCGGAAAGGTCGTTCGGACTTCCGTTTCGGCAGATCACTTTTGTATTTTTCAGATCTCCGAGCTTGTCGCGGATCTCGTCTTCCATCTCCACTTTATCTTTGTCCGCAAGGATGACGATGCGTGGATTCTTTTGATTTTCGTTGGAGATCACCAGTTCGGAAATGATGGTGAAAACTTTAGAGGACCAGCCCAAAATCAGCGTATGGTCTTTTTCTATTACAAAACTTTTTCCTTTGCGCAATTGTTCGAGCTTGTCGTTGATGCCGTTCGACAAAACCCCTATTAAAGCAGAAAAGATGAAGATCCCACCCAGGGTAACGACCAAACCAATTATTCTGTAGTTCCAGCCACTGTCACCTCCTAGAGTCCCTGCATCCATCGTTCTCATCAAACTCTGCCAGGCACTTTCAATGAACCCCATCGGCTCTCCATCGGTAGGTGCAATCCGGAAAGCGGAAACCACAAAAGCAGCTATTGCCACTACGAAAAGCGACATCAGCGCTAGAAGTGA
>JBKJQG010000278.1:0-2592 GCA_046594925.1 Bacteroidia bacterium | reverse complement strand
GATTCAATGTCTTTATCGCTTTGTACAACATCAATTTCTACATTTGTTGGATTGTCAATTACTACATTTAGTTTATCATAAATCGCTTGCTCGCTTTTAGTTAATACCAACCCTTCTTTTTTATGAAGAGTCAGCATTCCGTCTACAACACTGACTTCAACTTTATTCGCAAACTCTTTTTGAAGAACTGCTTTAAATTTATCGACACTTGCTTGAGTCGTCATCCACCCAAAGCTGATTTTTTTACCATCCACATCTACAGCTATTATAGGCATATTTGCTACGAAAACGTATGGACTTATATTAGGATAATTTCCTGATAATGGGTCACAACCCAACCACCTACCAATACGAGGGTCATATATCCTTGCTCCAAAATCATAACTATTTCCACTTCCCTTTGCCTCGTCATCCTTCTCCATCCCATTAAACCCGTACCTATAATCACTTCCAGAGGAGAACGATCTACCCGGCATTAACATTCCGAATGTACACTAACGTCATATCTGATCAGGTGCACGCACAGCAATCGATTCAAAGAACATATATGCTATCAAAAATAAGGGAAAATTTGCATGAAAATGCAAAAAGGATTAAGATTCCGCTTTCTTCTTTTTATAAATCCCTTCTATCTTTTTAGCCATAAAATTTTCAGGCTTTGGAATGTTCTTGAAACCATATCTTTCATAAAGGGAATGGGCATCCTGAGTCATTAGGCAAAAATTACGAAGACCTTGCAATTGAGGGTGAAGCAGCATGCATTCCATCAACCATTTCGACAATCCTTTTCCTCTTTCTGAGTCAATAATGAAAACATCTGCCAGATAACCAAAAGTAGCATAGTCAGTAATCACCCGAGCAAAACCAACTAGCTTCTCAGCGTTATAAACACCAAAACACAAAGAATTGTCGATTGCTTTCTGAACGATTTCTTTGGGAATTTCTTCTGCCCAATAGGACTTGCTCAGGAAACCGTGAATGACGGAGATATCGAGTTTTGATCTGTCCGTGGAGATAGAGAATCTATCTTTCGTAAACGATATTGATTGCATATTCATCATAACCTTCGTAGCATATACCCTTCGATGTGTCTGCTTCAACGCAGAATGCTCAGGGTGACGGCTCGGGAGTCGCTCACTCCGGTCGCGCTCAGGGTGACGTAACCTTTTAATAGTAATCAAATCTCCTTTCTTTACTTAGTCAAAAAAGGAATCGGCTTTCCGGTGCAGCCATTCGGGAACTGAATGTTCAGCATCATCGCAAGTGTTGGAGCCAGATCAGTGATGTAAACTGCTTCCGTAGAACTACCTTGTTTGATGTTCCAGCCGTAAAACAACAATGGCACATGCGTATCGTAACTATAAGGAGAACCATGTGTGGTTCCTGTTGGCATGTACTCTACATATCCGGGAAGGTAATTCACGAGTACATCACCCGAGCGTTTTGCACTATATCCTTTCTGCATCAGGTAACGCACACCCTCGGTGAATTGATTGTCGTTCATGGTCGCTCCCGTAATTGCTTCAGAAACTTCCGGGAATCCCAGCATAAAGCCGGCAACATCTTCTTGAATGCCTTTCAGGTATAATTTCTTTTGTGCTATCGCATTGTGGTTCAGGAACACCTGCTGATTGGAAAAAGAAAGCACCAGTGTATCACCATAATTTTTGTTGAGATATTTTTTAAGGGAATCCACCATTTTCCATTCGTTCACGTAACCCGCTGGAACCTTCAGATCTACCAGGTAAGCCGGAACCTCAGGCGCTGCGTGGTCGGCAGTGAGAAATATCAAAGCGTTTCCCTTTCCTACTTGAAGCTCAATGGATTTGATCAATTCGGCGAGTTCTTTATCTAAACGCAAATAATCGTCTTCCTGCTCAATGGAATTCGGACCGTAATAATGACCAATATAATCAGGAGAAGAAAAAGAAACGGCTAAAAAATCAGTCGCCCCCGATTTACCCAGATTCTCCTGCTTCATCACTTCTATCGCAAAGTCTTTCGTCAATGTGTTGCCAAACGGAGTTGCCCTGATCATGCCAAGGCCACCATTGGCAGGATACAACTTTTGCAGATCGTGAGGAAAGGTTGGTTTTAATTCTCCTTTTGAAAGTGTTTCATACTTATTGTCATCCGGCAAACTCTCAGTGTATTGTTCAATTGGCAGGAGCGTGTTCCAAGTCTGGCTTAAATATTTTTTCGGCAATTCCTTTTTGTTGAATTCAGCCACCCAAACCGGCAGGTCCTTCATATAATAAGTGCTGGAGATAAAACTGCCGGTACTTCCGTCGAACCAATAGGCTGCGTTTGCCGTATGTCCTGCCGGGAGAATCGCACTTCTGTCTTTCAAAGCTATCCCAATCACTTTCGATTTCATGTTGGCAGAAAGTCGCAATTCATCTGTAATGGTTGTCGTCAACATATTAGCAGGAGAACGTTTTCCTTCTTTCAGAATGGTTCCTACTCCATTCACTTTATCATCCTGAACGCAATACATATCCATTCCTTTTGAGCGGTCATACCAATCATTAGCAATAATGCCGTGAACAGCAGGCGTTGTTCCGGTGTAAATGGAAGCGTGTCCCGGAGCCG
>JBKJQG010000218.1:0-5859 GCA_046594925.1 Bacteroidia bacterium | reverse complement strand
TCCACTTTCCCCGCCAAACTGATCAGCATACCCGTCGGTATAAAAATAAATCATATCACCCTTTTGATGCTCGATCTCGTACAAAGTAAAAGCATCCAGGCGCTCCCCTTTTCCAACCGGCATCTTATCATAGCCGAGTTCGGAAAGCTTTCCATTCCGGATAACCACGGGAGGATTGTGTGCTGCAGCATAAGTGATCTTATTGTTTTCGAAACAGATCAGAATTCCATCCATGCCATCCTGGGATCCATCGTGTGAAACATTTTCGATCAGACGTTGACGGACGTGGCCGAAGATCTCGTTCGGTTTACTGATGTTTTTTTCGGTGATGGCTTCATTCAAAAACGAAATGTTCAGCAAACTCATGAACGCGCCCGGAACACCATGCCCGGTTGAATCACAGATAGCCAGATAAAAACGATCCTCTTTATTGGTTGCCCAGTAAAAATCACCGCTGACAATGTCCTTTGGTTTGAACATCACAAAATGGTCCTTCAGGTTCTTCTTCAGTAATTCGTCCTGAGCCAGCAATGCATATTGGATGCGTTGGGCATAATTGATACTGGCAACGATCTCTTTCTGCTTTTCTTCCACTATGGACTTTTGCTCTTCAATGATGGAGTTTGCTTTCTGTTTCTGCCGGTAAGCATTGAAAGATACTCCTGAGATCATCAGCATAAGCAGAAAGCCTATCACTCCCCCATATGTATAAAGTTTCTGCTGTTTGATTTCCAGGTCATGTTTGGTTTGTTCCGTCTTTATCTTTTCAGTGTTTTTGATACTGTCGGCGATCACTTTATTGTCAAATGAAAACTTCATCTGGCGTTGAATGCTTGCTTTCTGGTTCTCTTCTTTCAGGACGCTGTCTTTTAGAACGATGTACTGTTCATACATTTCAAGGGCCTTCACCTTGTTGCCTGTCGCTTTGTATCCATCGTACAGAACTTTGTAAGCGTGCTTCAATGGCGCGATGTAACCAAGCTCTTTTCCCAGTGATAAAGCTTCTTCTCCATTTTTGATGGCGGGGCCAAATCGTCCCAACTTGATCTCATTATCTGCAATGGATGACAAAGAATTCGATTGCCCTCCGAGATTCCTGTTGTTGCGATAGAAGGCAAGGCATTCCGAAAATTTTTCAATAGCCCGCTCGTGATTTCCTTTCTCGCCCATGATCGTTCCAATGTTAAACAGCGTGTTTGGAAGCAGGCCTTTGAGATCATTCTTTTTAATGATCACCAATGCCCTTTCGAAATAGGCCAAAGCCGCGGCATGTTGTTTTTCCTGCAAAAGATAATAACCCATGTTATTAAAGGAGGAAGCCAACTGTGTGCTGTCGTTCAACTTTATTCGGATAGAGATGGCTTTCTGACAACAATCGAATGTCTTCTCTACATCTCCCAGGTCGTAATAAATGCCTGCGAGGTTGTTGTAGATGGAGCCTTTTCCACTTTCATCTTTTGACTTTTCCAAACCTTCAAGACTTTTATAATACAGGTCGATCGCTTCCGTAAGCGCGCCCCTCTGCTCAGCGACATAGGCCAAATTGTTTGCGGCCGCAGGAATGATCTCATAATCATTATACTTCTCTCCTATTTCCAGCGCTTCTTTCCACTCTTTCTCAGCCAAATCAATTTTACTGTTCTGGAAATGAACATAACCAATATTAACGCGAGCCATTGCTTCGGAAGAATGAAGTTTCCACTTTTGAGAGGAGGCAATGATCGAATCCCAAAATGTCATCCTTGAAACACCTTCTTCTGTTGCGATGCGGCAAAGCAATTTCGTTCTGAGCGAATCGTGTTTGGCCGTTATCAATTCTTTTTTCAAAGAATCCAAACTACTTTCCTGCTCCTGGGACGCGGAAAAGCAGAAAAGAGCACTAATAAGTATATAAAACCGTTTACTCATGATCATTTCATTTTCTTATTCCAATCAACAAAATATCATCCACCTGTTCGAGGTTTCCCTTCCAATCGTTGATCGTTTTTGCATACACTTTATTTTGTTCCTCAAGAGAAGAGTTGCTTTGCTTTAAAAGCAGCTGATGCAGCTGTTTGTATTTGAATTTTTTTCCACTGGCACCACCAAACTGATCTGCGAATCCGTCGGTGTATAAGTATAGCATATCGGAGGCCTTCATCTCGATCCGGAAGAGTGTGAATGAATGTGTTCGCTCTCCTTTTCCGATAGGCATTTTATCGGTCTCCAGCTGAATGAGTTGACCATCACTGATTATCACTGGAGCATTCATTGCTGCGGCATAGGTCATTTCATTGGTAGTTGTGTCGATGCAAAATAAAATTCCATCCATACCATCCTGCGCTCCGTCTTTCGACACGCTGCTAATTAGTCGTTCGCGCACATAGTTCAACACCTCATTAGGTGCTGCAATGTTCTTTTCGGAGATTGCTTCGTTCAGAAATGAAATATTAAGGAGACTCATAAACGCTCCGGGGACGCCGTGTCCTGTTGAATCACACACTGCCATGTAGAAGCGATTGTCTTTTTTTGTAGCCCAATAAAAATCACCGCTAACAATGTCTTTAGGTTGAAAGAAGATAAAATGTTGCGGAAGGTTTTCTTGCAACAATTCTTCGTTTGCCAAAATGGTATATTGAATCCGTTTCGCATAGTTGATGCTGTCCATGATGTCTCGGTTCTTTTCTTCAATCTCATGGTACGCAAATTCAAGTTCGTTTTTTTTCTTCACCACTTCCGCTGTCCTCTCTTCCACGCGCTCTTCCAGAATCTTATTTTCTTTGGCCAGCTTTTTTGTCTGAAGCTTCACATAAAAATAAAATCCAGCAGACACAACCAAAATACATAAAATATAGAACCAGGTTGTTCTCCAGAAGGGTGCTTTGATCGTGAATTCAAAAACGGTAGGCTGCTGATTGTACAAGCCTTCATTATTGCAAGCCATCACATTAAACGTGTAAGTTCCATGAGACAGCCCTGAGTATGTTGCACTCGTTTTGTCACTTGGAGGCGACCAGCCTTTATCGACACCTTCAAGCATGTATTTATACATTACCTTTTCGGGAATAGTGGTGCTGATTCCAACATAATTAAAAGTGAGGTGATTGTTGGCATGATGTAAGGACAGCTCTTCTGGCAGTCCTGTTTCTGCATTGATACTATCGCAGAGGCTTGACCAATCGGCTGGTTCAAAAAATAATTTAATCTCTGTGATGTGTGTGATGGGTTCTTTTGCATTGATATGATCGTCGGCGGAAGTATATTTCGTCAGTCCGGTTTTTGTTCCGAACCAGATATTTCCATCAGCGCTTTTAAAGGCACAGTCGCGGTTACATTCGATTTCCGAGAGTCCTTCACTTTTTCCATAGGTCCTGAATTTTATTTTACCTGACTCATAAAATTCACGGCTGTTTAATCTGTTTAGCCCTTTTGTAGTTGCTATCCATAGATCATTTGTTTTATCAAACACCATGGCTATTACGGCTTCGTCGTTCAGTCCGTCTTTTGTTGAAATGGTCTTGAAAGTCATTCCATCATAAACACTCAGTCCACCCCCATACGTTCCGATCCAAAACAAGCCTCTCTCATCTTCCAGCAGTGTCATGGCATTGTTGCTGGCCAATCCGTCTTTTTTTGTAAAGTACCGGAAAGATTTTCCATCAAACTTACAGAGTCCCGCTGCCCAGGTACAGATCCAAATATTGTCTTTACTATCGGCATGAATCGAATAAATGTAATCCGGTTTTAATCCTTCTTTTTCCGAATAATTAATAAATTTCTCTCCATTGTAACAGGAAAGAATTCCAAAAAGAGAAGAGCACCAGATATTTCCTTTGCTATCTTCAACAATCGTGGTGGGAGGAAAAGCTCCCAGTCCGTCTTTTTCAGTAAACAGTTTTTTCTTGCCGTTGCCATAAGCGATGAGACCCGACTCGGTAGCGATCCAAAGAATTCCCTTTTTACTTTTATGAATGCAGAAGATCTTAGAATTGATTTTTTCCTCAAATGGGACTATGCTGCCATCTCTTTTCAAACGGCTGATCTCAAAGCCAGAGTTGACCAGCAGATCGCCATTCTCTTCCTGCGTGATGGCTCCAGCGTAATCCGTTAGTAATCCGTCGGCTGCTTTGTAATGAACAAAAACCGACCCCGCATATTTTACGGCGCCGTAACCCCAGCAACTCATCCAGATATTGCCTTCGCGATCTTCCATCAATCCCAAAACTGAATTGTTGGGCAATCCGTTTCTGACTGTGATCTTTTCTGTGCGGCCTTCTGTCAGAGAGAATCCTCCTTTCAGATCGTACTTGATCAATCCGTCGTCCTGGGTGCCAAACCACATATCTCCGTTCTTATCACAAAGTAAAGAATAGATCATAGACGTGTTCAAATCCGAATGGTCGAACTTGACGAACTTAATCCCTTTGTCTTTTGTAAAAGCTCTTACCACTCCGACTTTCAATCCGAACCAAACAATGCCATCCTGATCTTCTGTAATGCTGACACAAGGACCATTTACTCCATCTTTTTCATCATATTTTGTAACGGAATTATTTTCAAGGCAGTATAATCCTTTGTCCCAAGCGCTGAACCAAATCCTTTTTCTGCTATCCTGAAAGATTACTTTGACGATGAGATTCGGTAATCCAAGCTCTGGATTTATAAAACTTACTTTTTTACCATTGTATTTGAACAGGCCTTTGTTTGAACCGATCCAAATATTTCCCTCAGCGTCCTTTATCAATGAATGAATCGCCTCCTCTGATTTCAGCAGCGGGTCATCAAGCTGAAGAAATTTACTTCCATCAAAATAGCAAACGCCGCCATCAGCTGTTCCTACCCAAAGCTTGTTATTTCTATCAAAAACGGCACAGCGGATCAGATTACTGCTCAATCCGTTCTTATCGGAATAGTTCTTGAATGTTTTGCCGTCGAATTTGCTCACTCCGCCACCCAAAGTGGTAAACCAGATATATCCTTTGTCGTCCTGCAGAATTGGAGAAACCTGTGAATGGGCAAGGCCATCCTGAACATTGTACTTACGGAAATTATATTGCTGGGCAAAAAGCAAAAGTCCGTTTGACAGCATCAGGGCAGTAAGAAGAACAATTCTTTTGAGGAGTTCCATTCAAGGTAAAAATATAAAAAAATCTACCTTAGATTACTGTTTATCAATAATTTATTAAGAATCGGGGCATACGCCGACTTAAAAAATGAACTGCTTTTATAAGTAGTGTAAATGGAAAGTTTTTGACAAACGTGAGAGCGAGGTTCAGCTTGGGATAAGATCGCAAAACCAGAATCCTTTGGATGTGATTTTTTCTTCGGTATTTTGTAATTCCAAAGGCTTGTAAACTTTTTCACCGATCGAGAAAGAAACGGGATTTTGAAAAACAGGACCGTCAAAACAAAAAGTGTGAAATTCCCCATTCTCCCCGCAAGGATCAACGGTGTCGGGAAGGGCGGCAATGTAAGCGATGTTGATCTCCACTCCTACTTTATCTTCTTTTAAATAAGCATCGTTGATGCAGCAAGTAATCGTTTTAAAATTCAAGGAGAGAAATTCATGGATGAGTGCGGTGGTATTTTGCTTCCAAAGTGGAAACACTGCTTCCAGTCCGACTTTTGCCAGATTTTTTTCACGGTAATTCCGCAAGTCCTCCAGAAAAATATCACCGAAGATCACTTTAGTGATTCCTTTAGCCTTGTATTCCAAAAGCAAAAGCTCCATTGTGTCTTCATACTCTGCATTGGTTCCTTCGCTGACATACATTTTTATCAGGGGCAGTCCAATGGAAGCGGCCTGTTCTTCAAGCAATTCTTCCCTGACTCCGTGCATGGAAACGCGCTTAAAATCGGCATTGAGCGTGGTGAGCAATG
>JBKJQG010000174.1:0-8237 GCA_046594925.1 Bacteroidia bacterium | reverse complement strand
ATTCAGCTCTGACAGGTGCTTTTTATCAAACCTACTTTTTTGACATGCTGCCAGGAGAAGTGGAGCAGGGAAACCACATAATCAAAGACGGGAATGCTTTATATCTTGCCGGAGCAGGGGCTGAACAAATGGCGGTTCTGTATTTGGCAAAACTGGTGTTCGGAAGTGCTGCTACGTCGACGGATGATTCGTCTCCTGACAAAGAGTTTGCGTTGACGGCATACCCGAATCCTAACGATGGTAATTTTAACGTCACCTTCAATTCGTTGGAGCGTTCAGATTATACTTTGGAATTGTACAATGCGATCGGACAAATCGTTTATCGTGAAGCACTGACTGATTTCTCTGGAACATACACCAAGAAATTAAGTGTTGTTGAATATGGAAAAGGGGTGTATACACTTACCTTGACGAATTCAAAAAACGAAACAGTAAAAAAGATCATTGTTTATTAAGCAAGATTTACTCAATAAAAAATCCCGCTTCGTCATGTACGAAGCGGGATTTTTTTTTGATAAAAATTACTTTACAATAAAACTCTTTACTCCTTTTATTTTTTCTCCGTTTATCCTTGCGAAATACATTCCGGAAGGTAAGTTTGTGTGTTGCTCATAGCTTGTTTTTCCACTAAGGGTGGATTGATGCACTCGTCTTCCTGTAATGTCAACAATCTCCAAATTCAATACATCTGATACCAGTGTCTCATCGTTGAATTGGATGGTGAAGGAGCCATTATTCACGGAAGGAAATAATTCAATTCCAATGGGTGGGGAGTTCAGGTCATTTATTCCGACAAAAAAAGAAGAGAGATCTGTTTCCCAAATACCTCGGCCGAATGTGGACACATAGATTTTATCATTAAGAGGATTGAAATCAAGATCGGTAGTAATAACGTTTGGTAAGCCGGCGCTTTTATTTATCCACAGACTTGTCGTCTCATCCAATGCATAAACACCCAAATCCGTAGCAATTATCTTTTTATTACTTCCGGGCATTGTTTTGATGCTGTTTACAGGAACGTTCGGAAGATTGTAGGAAATGTTTGTCCAGCTGCTTCCTCCATTGGTTGTCATGTATACTTTTTCTCCTGCAACAAAACCAGAAAGTGTTACATAAGCAGTATTTGCATTTGTCTGGCTCACATCTGTACTGGTGAAATACAAAGTGTCTGGCAATCCGGCTGTGATATCTGTCCAGGAGCTTCCTCCGTCAGTTGTTGTGAACATGGTTGAGTTGACACCCAATTCAAAGCGAATCCTTCTGCCGGCATACAACACGCTGCTGTTGGAATTAGAGACTGCCAGGGCACACAATTCATTATCATTGATCGGATGGGAGGGCATAGGACTCAAAGGAAACCAGTTATAGCCTCCGTCCACCGACTGCACCACATTCTGGAAGCCGGCGTAGATTGTTCCGGGAATGTTGTAATCTGCAACAACCGGGGAAACCCATTCACCGGGCTCTCCGTTTACATTGACGGTCGCACCAATGCTGGAAATCCCTCCGTCATAGGAAACATAGAAATTCCCATACTGGCTGGATCCAAGGACCATGTTTTCATCGAGCGGATCCAAAAAATTATCCATTCCATCGCCACCGAATATGGTGTTCCAGGAACTTCCATCGTAATAAAAAGTAGCATTGTCCTGAGCACCGGCCGAGATCCTTCCGCTTATGCTTCGTGAACTCGACAATCGATAAAAGGAAGTAATGTTCATTCCGTTGCTTAGTTTGGTCCAGGCAGTTGGCCAAGGTGAGCCGCCGGTAGCTGTTGTCCATGGCTGGGCAGTTACAGCACTTGTTTTATATAAACCGCCATCACTGCAAACAAAAACTTCATTTGTAAGCGGATTTGTTTCAATAAAATGAATATCACCGTGCAGAGTTGCACCGTAAAATGTTGTCCAGTGGCTGGCGGGATTGAATGAGTTTGCTCCATCGGTGGAGGCCCAAACATTTACGCCACCCACATACACAATGTTCTTATTCGTTCTGTTCACTGAAAATCCAAGGTCATAGGTACCTTGTCCTCCAGTTCCAAATCCTCCGTCGTATTCGAGCATATTCACCCCTGGATCGATAAAGGTCCAGCTTACCCCGGAATTGATGGATTTGTAAATTCCTGCAGAGCCTTCATCTAACCCAACGGTCATGGCATAGATGCAAGTGTTATCAGTAGGAGCGATGGCCAACTTTATGCGTTGGATAACTCCTATGCCCGGAATGCCTGTCGGCAGAATGGTCCAGGTCGCACCAAAATTCGTGGATTTGTAAACGGCTGCGAATCCTTTACCCGAACCCGCTAACCATCCCGATGTGGCATACAAGGTATTCGGGAGAACAGGATCCTGCACCAGGTCCCAGCAAAGAGAATCCATTACTTGTGTCCAAGTTGTACCTGCATTTGCAGAAGTATACATACCGCTCACACCGCAGGCAACAAGGCTATTGCTGTTGCTTGGATTGATGAGTACTTTCCGGATAAGAGACGCATCGCCGTCGGTCAGCTGAAAACTTAGTCCCGTAGGCGACCAGGTCAAACCACCATTCGTTGTTTTGTATACCCCCAATCCGTAATGTGTATTTCTTTTTCTTGCATCGATATTCAAGGCAACATCAATGTATTCAAAATCACAAACAGAAATATATATAGTATTTGGATCAGTTGGGTCGATTACAATGTCGCTGATCCTTGTGATAGGAAGATTGTGGGTAAGTGGTGTCCAGCTAACTCCATCATTGGTTGTCTTCCAAACTCCGCCTTGTGCAACGCCCACATAATAAGTAGTCGGGATTGTCGGATGAAAGGCAATGCAGTTGATCCTTCCCATACCGTTTTCCATGTAGCCTGTGAGATTTCCCGGCAAGGTATAGGGTCCGAAAGGGGACCAGGACCCGGCAGTGAAAGAAGAAGAGGGAGGCAGGCTGTTTTTTGCATCCGCAAATTTAACCGCTTCGTCAATGAAAATGGCGGGGTCAGCCAGCTCTCCATTGCCATTTGTTTTGTATTGCATATCGTTCTCCCAGCGTTTGTAATACTTCCAATGCTTGGTTTTGGTCAGGTCATTCATTCTTTTAAAGTCGGAGAACTGCCGCTGCATTTCAACGAAGGTAAGTGGCCTGCCTGCCTGCTTACGGATGAAACGTTGGGCAATAATGCTGTTTACGGACACAAACAGTAGAAATACTGAAAGAACAATTTTTATTGATTTCATTTTGGCGGATTAATAATTAGAAGTAAAGATAAGGAAATTAAATGTCAAATTAATTAAGGTATCTTTGCATTCCAAAAAACTAACAATCGTGTCAACGTTCCCAGAATTAGGTGTATCCGCAGAATTAATAAAAGGTCTTGTAGAAAATAACATTTTCGATCCTACAGAAATACAGACGAAATCCATCCCTTATTTATTGAAAGAAGGTTTCGATTTCATAGGACAGGCGCAGACCGGAACTGGAAAAACCTTGGCTTTTGGTTTACCCTTGTTGCAGAGGACGGATACGTCGAACCCCAAAGTACAAGCGCTGGTCTTGTGTCCGACCAGAGAGCTGGGTCAGCAGATAGCCAAGCAGCTTTTCCGAGTAGCCCGTTACAATCCTTCCCGCATCTTCGTGGAAGCAGTGTATGGCGGAGAGCCGATAGAAATACAGATTCGTAACCTCAGTCGTCCCACCCACATTGTGGTTTCCACTCCGGGAAGACTGATCGATCTGCTGGAACGAAAAGCCATTGACCTTTCAGATGTGAAGACAATTGTACTCGACGAGGCGGATGAAATGCTTAGCATGGGTTTCCGGGACAGCATCGATTCCATTCTGGAGCAAACGAACGGACAGCGTTTTACCTGGTTGTTTTCGGCAACCATTCCCGATTCCCTGAACGAGATCATTCATCAATACATGGAAGAAGATGCTTTTAAAGTAGTGGTGGACGTAAAGAACATCGTGAACAGGAACATCGAGCACCAATACGTGCAATGCCTTGATACAAAGGATAAACTCAATACCCTGCTTGAATTTCTCAGAACATCGGGAAAGGGGAGGGGCATTGTTTTTTGCAAGACAAAGGATGGTACGCAATCCTTGTCAAAACAGTTGATCGCGAGAAACCATTCGGCAGAAGCCATTCATGGCGATTTGCAGCAGCGGGACCGCGAAAAAGTAATGCGTGCTTTTAAGAATGAAAAAGTTCAAATATTGGTGGCGACCGATATGGCAGCAAGGGGAATCGACGTGCAGGACCTTCAGTTTGTAGTGCATTATCAGCTTCCGGAGCAATTGGAATATTATACGCACCGGAGTGGACGAACAGGCCGGGCCGGAAAAAAAGGACTTTCCTTAAGTCTGGTCACCAGTTCAGAAATGGGCCGCCTGAAAACAATCGAGAACGAATTAAAGATCGTCGTTCAAAAGATCCGACGCGAGTAATTATTCAGCTGAACAGAACTGACCAACAATCTATCTTTTGATGAGCCAATCACTACCGCCATTCGAAATCCATCCAGTCACCTAGTTACTTAGTCACCCGCTAGTCGAACAATAAAATGACTTTATTCTTCATCAGAATTTCCTTTCAACCTAACTATTGACTACTTTTGCAAGATTGCAAACTTCAGAAAAAAATATGTTAGTGGAATCCGTTGATATCGAAGAGAAAAAGATAGGAAAGGAGTTGTATGATTATCAGCAGGAGGCCATCGATGAGATCTTCAAAAGACTCAGCAACCACAAGGAAAACTACAACCTTCTCTTTCAGTTGCCCACGGGCGGCGGGAAAACCGTTATTTTTTCTGAGATAGCGAAACGTTACATTAGCGAAACGGGAAAAAAAGTCTTGATCCTTACTCACCGTATTGAGCTTTGCGCACAGACCTCCAACATGCTCAATGAATTCGGCGTTCAGAACAAGATCATCGACAGCAAAGTGAAATCCCTTCCGGATCAAAACGATTATAAGTGTTTTGTCGCCATGGTGGAAACCCTGAACAACCGCTTACAAGATGAAAAACTGGAAGTAGAGCAGGTTGGACTGGTGATTATTGACGAAGCACATTACAATTCTTTTAAGAAGCTCTTTAAGTTTTTAGAGAAAAGCGTCATACTTGGTGTAACCGCGACACCATTGAGTTCCAACATTAAATTACCAATGAAAGAAACCTACGACGAGTTAATCGTAGGACATAGCATCGCTGCATTGATCGAAAAAGGATTTTTATCTAAAGCCACCACACACAGTTATGATGTGAATTTGGGTTCTCTGAAAGTCGGAATTGACGGGGATTATACAGTGAGCTCATCCGACAGGCTCTACACGAATTACTTGATGCAAGAGAAGTTGGTGGCCGCTTACGAAGAACAATCCAAAGGAAAAAAGACGCTAATTTTCAACAACGGGATAAATACATCCATACACGTGCATTCTTTATTTACCAATGCAGGCTACGAGATCAGGCATCTCGACAACACCAACAGCGAGCAGGAAAGACGTGAGATTCTGACATGGTTTAAGACCAAACCCGATGCGATTCTGACTTCTGTAGGGATCCTGACCACGGGATTTGATGAACCAACTGTTGAATCCATCATCATCAACCGGGCTACCAAGTCGCTGACACTTTATCACCAGATGATCGGCCGCGGTTCACGTATCCTACCCAATAAATCGACTTTTACCATCATCGACCTAGGGAACAATGCAGCCCGCTTCGGGCTCTGGGATTCCTTTGTGAACTGGAACGACATTTTCCGCTCTCCGGATTTCTATTTGGAAAGCCTTTGGAACGACCGTGAGATTGAACGCAATTTCTCTTATAGGATGCCGGCAGAACTTAGAGCCAGGTTCAGTAAGTCGGAAAATATCGACTTTAACATGAAAGAAGAATATGCATCGGTCTCTAAACAAGGTTTGCGTCCGATGACCGCCATTGAACGATCTATAGAACATCATACACGTATTGTTTATGAAAACAGTTCTGATTATGCTGAGGCGGTGACTTTGGTTAAGTTGCTGGAACAGGACATAGAAGGCCGCGTAAAAAAGTATTCGTACTGTATTTGTTCCAGCACAGACAATTATGTGAAATGGCTTCAGGATGAGTACAAACGCAAATTGAACCTGAGTCTGAACAAAAAGTTCTCTTCTTCGGCTTCAGAAGAATAATCCTCCAATACGTTCAAAATATTTTCAAAAGGATAACCTTCAGGCTCTAAGATAGCTTAAAATCAATAGATGATTGTATCTATTTAACATACAGGTTTTTATGATTGTGTTTGTCTTATAATTAATATTATGTTAAGCTGTATTTACTTAAACCTTAAAGATATATTGTAAAATTCGATTCTACTAATCCTTCACTATAACTCCTATTAGGTTCGTAAGAACTATTGTCGTATGTTTGAAAATCCTTACTCCTGTCCCGCATCAAAATGAAAAGATTAAAGAAATGGTTCATTGGTGATTATCTGGCGAAGACTGACAACGTATTTGAGAAAGCCCGCATAGAACTCGCCTACGACTATTGCATTTTCTTTTTGATCCTTGCTCTTGCGTTTTACGGGAATTTGATTGTTTCTGGTCTTTGGTATCACATTTACATTGTCACGGGAGCTTGCATAGCTTTGGCCACCATTCCATTTCTGCTAAAATACAAGCAGAATTTAGCGTTGGTTGGTAACTGGTATGTAATTCAGCAAACCATCGTATCTACACTAAGTGTAATTGTTCAAGAAGCGAAGCCGGATATGTCGGGCTCCCTTTGGACCATGTCCTTCATCATTTTCATCCTGTTTATTTTCGGTACCAAAAGAGGGCTCTTGCGCTTGATTCCTTTTGTATCGATTTTTGTTGTCATTCTGATGCTAAATACCATGAACGTTCGGGTGGATTTTGGCATTCCCGAGAGCCAAAAGCTCCCCAACCAGCCCTTTGTAACTCTTTTCCCTTTCATGCTTTGTGTCTACTTGATCATTGTTTATCTGAGAACTAACAAGGCGGCAGAAAAACAAATCCAGAAGCAAAAGGAAATGGTTGAAACGAAGAATGCAGAAATCACCGACAGTATTCGTTATGCAAAACGCATCCAGCAGGCCATTATGTCTTCTGAAAAGAACATTGATCAAACAATTACCCGCCTCAAAAAAGATAAATAAAAAAGCGCCCCATTTTCATAGAGCGCCTTTGTGAATCATAACCAGGTGGAAGCCATGGTTACTCATCAGTTTTATCCTTCGTAGCTTCAGCGAAGAAGGAGTTAGTTATTCTTGATCTTTTCGTTCATCTCTTTTACTTTGTCAGGTTGTTGAGTCCTTGCGTAGATCTGTTTTAAGGCATACATTGTGTTTCTGTCTTTCGGGCTAACTTGCAACGCTTTTTCAAGGATTGGCAATGCTTTGCTGAATTCTCCTGTAGCCATATCATTGGCCGCTTTGTATTTCGCATTGTCGGTGATCTGATCGGCCACCTTGCTCAAAGCCACACCGTGGTTATTGTATAGGACTCCCAAGTTGTAAAGCGCATCAAAATAGTCGGGTTTCAATTCAATGGATTTTTTATAATCTGTTTCTGCCATTTTCATTAGGTTCTCATAATCTGAAGGCTTAGCCATGTCTTTGTTGGCAGCATCTTTAGGGTTTGCAAGGTTATCATAGATATTTCCTCTGACAAGGAATAAGTTGGCGTCGGTTGGTTTCGCTGCCAATGCTATGTTCAGGTTGTTCAAGGCTTCTTTACTGTTGTTGGTTTTTAAGAAGTAATTGGTTTCGGTGATCACCAAGTTGATGTCGTTAGGATAGGTAGCTCGTCCTTTTTTTAGCACTTCCATAGCTCCTACACTATCTTTCATGTTGAGATACACATTCACAAGCGAAGAGTATGTATTCCCCAATCCTTGTTTATTCTCAATCATTTTCTGGTAGTACATCTTCGCTTTGTCGTAAACGGCTGCTCTGTCGGCCACCAATGCACAATTTCCCAGGGTCGTTGAATCCTTCGGCCCGTTGATCTCATAGGCTTTTTCAAATGAAGGCAATGCATCGGCATATTTCTTTGCATTGTAGTCAGCGATGGCTTTGTTCTCATAATGGGAAGCGATCTTTGTTACGTAACCGTTTACTTCCCCTGTATAATTTCCTTTTACATCCGCAGTTTTGGAAGCAACACATCCGGTATAGGCCTCTGCCAAAGAAGCAGAGCTCGCAGCTTGATAAGCTGCTAAATTGCGTTTGTTTGGATCGGC
>JBKJQG010000330.1:0-4225 GCA_046594925.1 Bacteroidia bacterium | reverse complement strand
TTTGACAATGATTGTGCTGGTAAGTGCAAAGACGATAAACCCACATATAATTTCTGATTAGTGTAGTATAAACCGAATCCTACGTCATAAGTTGTAGCAGAAGTTCCGCTCCAAGGAATAGCATTATCAGTTCCGCCGCCGAATTCTGTAGAAGTCCCATCAGGAGCAATAAAATTACCGCTCATTGATTTGTTGATCATACCTGCATCCAGACCAATTCCAAGGACACCATCAGTACCCAGCGCCAAATGGAAGGAATAAGCCAATTTAGCTTTCAAAGTCTTATCAAAACCCAATTGATCCTGATCGATCGTGAAACCTACTCCACCATGAGCAACCTGACCGTAGTCGATGCTCAAAAGTCCTGTTTTAGGAGCCCCAGGAAATTTATCCCATTGATCACGATACAAAATAGTAGCACAAAGCGCTTTGTTGGTTCCGGCATAACCAGGATTAACCGACAAACGATTGAACATATTCATACTGAATTGAGCGTCTTGCTGAGCAAAAGAGATCAATCCGGTAATCGAAAATGCAATGATAGTAAGACTTTTTTTCATTTTTTACTTTTTAAATTGAACAGTATTTCTGCTGTTTTTTACTAAAGTTAGGTCGCTAAATTAAGTATAAGTTTAATAAAAACAAAATTTTAAACATTTAATTGTTAATTCAAACAAAAAGAATCAGGGTCTAGCCCCAGGCTTTCTACCCTAATTTCTGATAGGTCTGCCACCAGTTGTCAGGCAGTTCATCGTTGCAAGCGGTCTCATAGTCGCTGTAGGAGCAGGGAATCATGTGATGCCGCTCGAACTTTATTTGATGATTCACGGGGTAAGGCACATCCATCCACCATCGATCGCTTTTGTTGCTCTTGTAAAAAACGATCTCATGCTCGTGATCCTTAATAGACACTCGGTATTTGGTGTATTCCGACTTATCAACGATTGGGTAATCCTGTTTGCGGTTATAGAATCCATCAATGAAATACCAGATCATCTGAGCCACAAGGTGGGCCGTTTGTTTATTGGTATCAAAAGCCGGGTTGATCTCGTAAAATCCGATGGACGATAATTTGTCGCTCATCCCCGCATAACGAGTGATCTGACAAGCTTCTTCACCGTAAAAACCATTTGGGGAAGCATTTCCGTTTCCCGGAGCATCGCTCTGGCGGATAGCGGAAACATCGAAGCTTAGAAGGTCGGCATTTCTGACAATGGGTTCCACGTCTTCCATTTTCTTGCGCACTTTTCCCAAACGGTGCGCATCAAAGAACAATTTACTCATCAGTTCCACCGAGTTCTGATCGACGAAATACGACTGGTATCCGATGTTGCTGAAATTAAAAAGGATGTTCGGTTTGTGTAAAATGATCTTGCTGAGGTAGCTTTGAGAATCCATCGTCTTCTCCCCTTCTCCAATGTCGAAGGAGGAATCCACGGCCACGATGTTGATCGTCTGTTCCATCTTCTGGTAAGCCAAGTAATTGCAATAAGTGAGGTCCTGAGAACCACCGATAATGATGGGAATGATGCCTTTTTTGAGCAGCTGCGCTATCACGTCGGTCACGGCAAAATAGCTGTCGTCGATGCTATCGCCTTTTTTTATGTTGCCCAGATCCACAATCTTTGCAGCATAATTTCCCTGAAATAATTTGTAGAAATTTTCACGAACGTAATCTGCTGCCAGTCCACAACCTTCGTTATTCAATGCTTTCCGGTCTTCCTCTACTCCAATGATCGCCAACTGCACATTTTCCAATTCAGGAAAATCACCATCCTTCAAGTATGCCTTCAGCACCTTTCCGTAGGAAGATGCAGCATATTTACTGCTGCCGTTAAAGTCGTTAATGTCAATAGGAGTAAAGAATTCCTGCATTTGTAGAAATCAAGAAGTTTAGTGCATAAATGACGCAATAAATTCAATTGGTTGCTCTGCGTGCTGAAAAAACTTTTTCACACGTAGCTAACAAAATCGGTTGATTGTGGCACTATTTTGCCTTGGCCGTTTTCTTGGCTGCTTTTTTCGGAGCGGTCTTCTTGGGCGCCGCAGCCTTTTTAGCGGCCTTTTTCGGAGCAGCTTTTTTTACCGTTTTCTTTGGCGTTGCTTTCTTTGCTGCAGCCTGCTTGAAAGGTTTCTTTTCAAATTTTTTCTTGAAACGGCTTCCTTTGCTGGCATTTTTAGGGTCTGCAGCAATGTCCAGACAATCCTGTAAAGTCAACGAAGGAGCATCTGTTCCTTTCGGCAATTTGAAATTATTCCCGTCAATCACCAGGTAAGGACCCCAGCGGCCGTTGAGGACTTGCACATCCGGGCGCTCGGGAAAGGTCTTGATGTATTTATCTATTTCCGCCTGACGTTTTGCAAGGATCAGCTCCACGCATCTTTCTGAAGAAACCGTCATAGGATCATCTTCTTTTTTCAATGAAATGAAAAGACTGTTGTGTCGTACGTATGGACCAAATCTTCCGACTGCGACCACCATTTCCTTCTCTTCAAACATTCCCGCCACGCGAGGCAACTTGAACAGATCCAAAGCTTCCTGGAAAGTGATCGTATCCAGACGCTGGTCTTTTCTCAGACTCGAGAATTTAGGCTTGTTGTTTTCGTCATTCCCTTCACCAAGCTGTGCCATTGGACCGAAGCGGCCGATACGCACGTAAAGATTTTTTCCTGAAACAGGATCCACACCGAGTAAACGTTCACCGGATGCACGCTCCGAATTTTCGGAAGTGTCTACCACATTCTTATGAAAAGGCTTGTAGAAATCTGCAAGCATTTTTGTCCACAGAATTTTCCCTTCAGCGATCTCATCGAACTCCTCTTCCACTTTAGCAGTGAAATTATAATCCATGATCTGCGGGAATTCCTTGAATAAAAAATCGTTCACCACCATGCCGATGTCGGTCGGGAACAGTTTTGATTTTTCTGCGCCTGTTCCTTCTGTCCGCACTTCATCAGCGATCTTCTGATCTTTGAGGATGAGGACGTTGAAATTTCTCTGCACACCTTCGCGATCTTCCTTCACCACGTATTCACGTTTCTGAACGGTGGAAATAGTTGGCGCATAGGTAGAAGGGCGGCCAATGCCGAGTTCTTCCAATTTCTTAACTAAACTCGCTTCGGTATATCTTGCCGGATGATGCGTATAACGTTCCATCGCGATGATCTCGTTCATTTTTAATTGCTCGCCAACTTTCATCGGAGGCAGCATTCCTTCTTTGTTCTCTTCATCTTCATCGTCGGTTCCCTCGAGGTAAACTTTCAGGAAACCATCAAATTTCAACACTTCTCCCTGAACAACGAATTTCTCAGTTGTACCGGAAGCGGTGATCACAACAGTTGTTTTCTCCAGTTCCGCATCACTCATCTGAGAAGAGATGGTGCGTTTCCAGATCAGGTCGTACAAACGTTTTTCGCCTGCATCACCATCTACAGTTTGTTTTTCGATATAAGTTGGACGGATGGCCTCGTGGGCTTCTTGCGCACCTTTTGATTTATTTTTGTACTGACGGATGTTCAGATAGTTCGGGCCATAATTTCCGGTGATGGCTTCTTTGGCCTGATTGATAGCGGTCTCGGAAAGGTTCACGGAATCTGTTCTCATGTAGGTGATCTTTCCGCTTTCATACAATCGCTGTGCAACCACCATAGTCTGCGCAACCGAAAAACCCAGCTTACGGCTGGCTTCTTGCTGCAACGTGGAAGTGGTAAAAGGAGCTGAAGGTGATTTTTTGGTCGGCTTCGTTTCCAGACTGTCTACGATGAAATCAGCACTCTCACATTTTTTCAGAAAGGCGCGTGCTTCGTCCAGTGATTTGAATTTTGTAGACAATTCGGCTTTTACGGTTGAGTTTCCGGCAACGAAATGAGCGGTTACTTTATAAGCAGAAGTGCTTTTAAAAGCTACGATCTCCCGTTCGCGTTCCACGATCAAACGCACGGTAACGGATTGTACGCGGCCCGCCGACAATGACGGACGAACCTTTTTCCAAAGAATGGGAGACAACTCGAAACCCACCAATCTGTCTAAGATCCTGCGGGCTTGTTGTGCATCCACTAAATGTTTATCTATGGTACGCGGGTTTGCAATCGCGTTCAATATTGCGGGTTTGGTGATCTCGTGAAAAACAATGCGTTTGGTATCCTTGCCGGTAAGGTTCAGTGCTTCGAACAAGTGCCAGGAAATGGCTTCTCCCTCCCGGTCCTCATCCGTTGCCAGCCATAC
>JBKJQG010000238.1:0-5099 GCA_046594925.1 Bacteroidia bacterium | reverse complement strand
TATTCAATTATTTCATCATCATCATGAACAGATGTGCTCATGATTGGATTTCCTAATTGTTTTACAATTTCTAAACAGATCGTATTATCTGGAATTCGGATGCCGACTGTTTTCTTTTTGCTTTTGAACAACTTCGGAACGTTGTTGTTTGCTTCGAGGATAAAAGTGAACGGTCCGGGCAATGCCTTTTTCATCACTTTGTAAGTCCCAGTGGAAATTGGTTTAGTGAAATCCGCTAAGTGACTCAGATCGGAGCAGATGAAAGAGAAATTTGCTTTTTCGGGATCAATGCCTTTTATCTTGCAGACACGTTCCACAGCCCTTTGTTTATTAATGTCACAGCCGATGCCGTAAACCGTATCGGTAGGATAGATCACGACCCCTCCATTTCGCAGGCAGGTTACCACTTGCTCGATCTCTTCGTAATTCGGTTTTTTGGGATTGATCCTCAGTAACATTTTAGTGCGCTTTTAATTTGTAAAGTTTGTTCTTATGGTTCAAATTATTCACTGCGTACATGACATCTTTTATATAATAAAATTGCGTCTTCATGTTGCCCAATTCATCGACCTTGCCGACCTTATACTTGTTAACGTTTCCTGAAGGGTTGATCTGGACTTCAGCCAGACAAGCTACATGTCCCAGATCAGTTCCAGTTTTCCATTCCGGCCCGAAGTTTTTCTCATTGTCAATGTAATACAATCTCAATTGGTTTTTAATTGCTGTACATTTATAAGAAAGTGCCGATGTTACTGCAGATCCACTCTTCAGACCCACTTGTAATTTTGGAACGGTTGCGTACCACTCAATGTTTCCTGTCTCGTTCATGCTCATCACGTAAAGGTTTTCGAATGTTTCTTTGGTTCCCTCAGATTGGTATTCTTCAAAGATGACCTTGAACTTTCCTTCTTCGGTTCTTTTGATCTCGCGAAGAAAAACATTTTTCTTCAGCTCCACACGAATCATGTCGCCGCTGGTCTCGCCATAATGAGGTAAAGTGTCATAGATCGTTACAGAATAGAAACCGGTGTAAACATCAGAGAATGTTCCCAAGATTCGAATTTGGCCGCCGGCTGAAAAGAAGAATTTTCCATCCTTCATGCTTTTACCGACCATGTTGGGACAGAGGATTTCGGGCTTTGAAATGCTGTCTTTGAAAATATAGACTTCGTAATTGGTTCCGTAAATGCTTTTGGCTGGTTCTACTTTAACAAGAACATAAATTTTTCCGTTATTCGTGACAGCATAGTCTTCAATTTTATTCCTGAAAATGAATTCACGTTTCCAAAGCAATTTAAAATCTTGATCCAATACTGTGAAATGTACTTCCTCTGTGTCGGAAACGATCTCGGGTTCTTTCAATAATTTGGCTTCTCTCAAGCCTGCATAGTCAGCTATGGAACAGGCGACCAGGTATTTGGAAGAATCGGGCGAAGTTTTTTCTACTTGTAAATTTTTATAATAGAAGTAATCAGTCTTGTTGATGCTTCCTCTTGCCAGCTGTTCATTCCGAAATAGTGGGATCATGTTGCCTTTGAAAACCATTTCATAAGGATCGAATTCGATCACGTATTGCGAGTACAGGTAGTCGTTGATGCCTTCTGTACAAAATGATAGAAAGAATTTGTCTTTCAGCTGTATAATGGATTTGAAATTTTTTGTCTTTGCAATGCCGTAGATCAGAGTTGTTGTGGCTTTCCTAATGGGGTTCAGGTTTCTGTCGTACCGCTGAAAGGTAAACTGTTGAGTCGCGTTGCTATTTATGATCACGTGGGAGCCGTCTTTCAGTGTTATGAGTCCGATAAAGACATCATCTTTTTTTAGTCCCGCTGAAACGGATTTCAAGATCTCGGATCCGGGAACTTGGGAGTAGGAGAGAGATGAACAGAAGAACAAAGCAAGAATTAGAAACGATCTTTTCATCTGTGTAGGTCAATTTTAAATATAGACAAATAAAAAAGTAGACAACAGACAAAAAATAAATGCACTCATTTTTTTAATTGCCTGTTGTCTACTGCCTACTGATTCCGTTATTTCTTCGCGTCAGCCAAAAATTGTGCAAGCCCGCTGTCTGTTAAAGGATGTTTCAACAAGGCAGTGATGGCGCTCAACGGACAAGTCACAACATCAGCGCCGATCTGAGCACAGTTGATGATGTGCATCGGATGACGAACAGATGCCGCTAAAATCTCTGTTTCATATGCATAGTTGTCATAGATCAAACGGATGTCTTCGATCAAACGAAGTCCGTCGGTGGAAACGTCATCCAATCTTCCGATGAAAGGCGAAACATAGCTTGCTCCGGCTTTAGCTGCCAGAAGGGCTTGTCCGGCGGAGAACACCAAAGTGCAATTTGTGCGAATCCCTTTTTTGGAAAAATATTTTATTGCTTTTACACCGTCTTTGATCATCGGAATTTTCACAACAATCTGTTTGTGTAATTTTGCAAGTGCTTCGCCTTCCTTTACCATCCCTGCGAAATCGGTAGCAATAACTTCCGCGCTCACATCACCCGTAACAATTTTACAGATGTCGACATAATGTTTCAAAATGTTCTTCTGACCTTTGATGCCTTCTTTCGCCATCAATGATGGATTGGTAGTTACTCCGTCCAAAACACCTAAGTCTTGTGCTTCTTTGATCTGTGCAAGATTTGCTGTATCGATAAAAAATTTCATATGGGTTGGTTAGTTAATTGTTATTGGTTAATTGGGAAATGGTTTGTTCTGACAAAAATAGAAAGTTATGCCTTAGAAAAAGGCGATGTGGAAAAGTCTTGATAAGTAGAACAGCGACCCAAGATCTGTAATGCCGATAGTCCTCGGGACTTTCAAGATTCGCCTGCCTGCCGGTAGGCAGGGTATCCGTATAAAAGAAGGGGTAAGCTACCTCTAGCACAGCGCTCAACCTGATACCTTTGCTTGCTTCCGCACCTGGAGGATTAAAGGGAGCTGCTTGTAAAGGACTTACCCCGGCGCGAAAGTACGATTTTTTTCGAAACTGAAAGAAAATTTTAAACCTGAAATCAGATCCCGGTAGCCATCGGGATTGAAATTTTTCTGGGCTGCCGATTGTGGTAGCAAAACAAGAAGAGGATGCTGATGTTAAAAAATGGTAACATAATCCTATCATTTCCTATTTTGTCTCTATATTTGTCCCGAATGAATATCTCAGTAGTCATACCACTGTATAACGAAGAAGAATCTCTGCCCGAGCTGTGTGAATGGATAGAGCGGGTGATGAATACCTTTTCGTATAGCTATGAGATCATGCTGATTGATGATGGTTCCAAGGATAAATCTTGGTCTGTTGTAGAAGCATTGTCGGCCAAGAATCGGAACATCCGAGGCATCAAATTTCGCCGGAATTATGGTAAATCAGCAGCATTAAACGTGGGATTTGAAGCGGCTTTGGGCGATGTGATCATCACCATGGATGCCGACTTACAGGATTCTCCCGACGAAATCCCGGATTTGTACAAAATGATCACTGTAGATGGCCTGGACCTGGTTTCGGGCTGGAAACAGAAGCGTTACGACCCCATTACAAAGACCATCCCGACCAAATTATTCAACTGGGCAACCCGCAAAGCCAGCGGCATCAATAACCTGCATGATTTCAACTGCGGACTGAAAGCTTATAGCAAAGACGTGGTAAAGAACATAGAAGTTTACGGTGAAATGCACCGTTACATCCCTGTCATAGCCAAATGGGCGGGCTTTACAAAGATCGAGGAGAAGGTAGTTCAGCACCGTGAACGCAAGTACGGCGTGACCAAATTCGGACTCGAGCGTTTTATCAACGGCTTTTTGGACCTTATGTCCATTACTTTCGTTTCCAAATTCGGAAAACGTCCGATGCACATTTTCGGGTTCTGGGGCACTGTTTCCTTCCTTTTCGGAGGGGCCGTTTCTCTTTACCTGATCATTGAAAAAGTATACAAATCCGCATGCGCCATTCCTACCCGGGATGTGACCGACAAACCTTTGTTTTACCTGGCATTGGTCGCAATGATCATTGGCACTCAGCTGTTTCTGGCCGGCTTCATCGGGGAACTCATCTCCCGTAGCTCTTCCGAGAGGAACAATTATCAGATCGAAAAGAAGGTTTAATCTATCCACTATTTTCGCTGTATCCTCATTGTTTAGTGGTTAAATTCTTTTGCTTAGCTGATGGATTTTAGCTAATTTCGCTTACCCTCTCTCAAAAAAACGGGGAACCTATTCCTGGACTTATGTTAAACCGAGCATTAAAAGGTATTTTGACACATTTTTTGTGTCTGCTTGCGTTGTCATCTTTCGCCCAGAGCACTTACAATAAGGATTCCCTCGTCAGCTCTAAAATTGCCGATCTCACTGCTTTCTGGAAGAAATACAACGACCTGTCCAGTACACGTCCCGTTTATGAAAGTTATGCTGTGATCCCGGAAATGTACGCCATCAGCGCAACCGACTCCGTTTCCATCGCCGACTATCAGAAAAAAGTGAACGATGCTAAGATCGCCAGATTAAAACAAGACCTTGGTCTGGAAGGGAAAGCCAATTATCTGGAGAATTTTGATCCGGGTCCGGGGGATGATGATCTGGTCTATAATCGACGCTTTCAGGCCGGAGTGGATTGGAACATCTTGTCGGACGGAATCATCAGCAGCCGTTACAAACAAAAGATCCTGAGCAACGAGAATGCCATCAATTCCTTGAAGCCGAAGATCAAGATCGCAGGGGATGAATACATCGCGATCTCACACAAGATCATTTATGCTTTTAATGTTCACAAGATCAAATTGCTTGAAAAGCGCCAACAGATCATCAATGATAAGATCACTATTGCGAACGAACTTTATCTGCTAAAACATTTCCCACGCATCGAATTGCTCAACATCATGCAACAGCAGGTCGACATAGCGAGCATGAACCAGATCTACAAAAGCTATAACGACCAGGTGGCCATGCTGCTGGATCCGAAGGCGCTTCCTAAGAATGTGCTTCCCTTGTTTGATGTTGATATCTCAAAGACATTTACATTTAGTGAAAATAAAAAAGCGAATGACAATATCCTTACACTGCAGATCAAAAACTTGGACCTGCCAAACAAACCGT
>JBKJQG010000233.1:0-8929 GCA_046594925.1 Bacteroidia bacterium | reverse complement strand
GAACACTGGCACTACCGCCATTGTCCTCGATTTCCTTGTACAAACTAAGTGACCGAAAGCTATAGTCCAAAGCTTTATCATACGATCCTTCATAACGAAAAATCGTTCCGATGGAATTGTAGCTTGCTGCAGTAAATTTTTTGTTGTTTAATTTTTTACTTAAACTGAGTGCTTGTTTGGCATACTCCATTGCATTCTTAGGGTCTCTCCTCCCTAGCTTTAAAGCAATGTTAATGAGCGCTTTCCCTTTTATTGTATCTTCTTTCGCTGTCTTAACAAACGCAATCAAAGAATCTGTGGAGGTTTGACCAATACAATTGCCATCAAAAAAGCAAAATTGCAGAAAATAGAGGAGTATATATTTTCTCATAAGTCTGATAAACGTAAATAAAAAAATGCAAAATTCCTATTCTGCCATAAAATTGCATGTTTTTTTAGGGCTCCCAAGTGAATAGAGTGTCGACACTTATAGCGTTAATTCTGTTAAGGAAGAGTTAGAGAAAATGAGCATTGAGTCGCTCGTAATGATAAAAGTGCAAATTGAACTCGAATTGGCACAAAAATTATACAATTGATATTTTTATGAAAACACTACTAAAGTTGGCGAAGATATGGCAATAAAGGTATCAGATTTTAAAATTAATAACACACAAGTCTGGATTATCATCCAACCTCTTTATACATTTCATAGGCAAACATTAGATGCTTCTGAAGACAAAGGTTTTCTTTGTTATTTCAACTTCTCTGATCCTTTTAATTTTAAAGATGGGGAGCCAATTAATCTCACAGAAGCGGAATTGATTTATGATAAAACTAACAAGCCTAAAATATTTTTGACGGAGACAGAAATTGAACTTTACGCTTTGAATTACATAAAGCGAAAAATAAAAAATTAGTGTTTGCTAAGTAATTTTTTAATACTTAATCCCTGAACTAATATAGAAAAGAGGTTTCTGTTGAAGAATTGTTCAAAGGTTTTTAATTCCAAACAAAAGGAAAATAATTCTTTTTATAAAGAAGTAAGCAATTCGCTTCTGTACTTGGTAAGGATGCTTGATTTGGACAAAAAGCCAATATACTCTCCATTTTCTGTCACTGGCAAATTCCATTGACCAGATTCTTCGAACTTTTTCATAATAATAAAAATGTCATCCTTCAGTTGAATAACATCGGCTGGTTTACGCATAAGCTCTTTGGCGACAATTGTATCATACATATCAGTATTGAATATTTCTTCTTTGATATCATCAAGAAAAATTATCCCCTTTAACAGTCTGTTTTTATCCACAATTGGGTATGTGTTCCGATTGGAGTGCTTTATAGCATTTACTATTATTCGCAACGTATCATCCGGTTTTATTTCTGAAAAATTCCTTTCAATAAGCGATTCAACTTCTATTTTTCCTAAAATACTTATGTCTTTGTCTTCGGAAATAACTGTTCCTCTTTTTCTGAGTTTTTTGATATCCAAAGACTCAGGATGAAAATATTTTACAACTACATAACTGATTGAAGAAACAATCATCAAAGGAATGATCAATTCATATCCCCCGGTAATCTCCGCTATAAGAAATATTCCTGTGAGTGGTGCGTGAAAAACTCCGCAAAGGATTCCTGCCATCGCAACTAATGTTAGATTGCCAACGGGTACATTCTCAAAGCCCATTAATCTTAAAAGCATTGCCAATACAAAGCCCAAATAAGCCCCAACAAAGAGAGAGGGTGCAAAATTTCCTCCGTTTCCACCGCTACCTAATGTAACTCCAACAGCAACGGCTTTGAACAATAGTGTAAATGAAAGAAATAGAAACACTAAAAATGGAGTACTCAGAAAGCTTGCTAATATGCTGTCTTTATATATAAACTCGGGCCTGAATTCGGCAAGATATTTAATGCCTTCATATCCTTCACCAAATAAGGAAGGAAAAAAAATAAATGTGCTTGCTAAGATTACTCCACCAATAATCCATCTCCAAATTTTTGATTTTATTTTTTTAAACCTTCGCTCAACCTTATCAAATACGTTAACATAGTAAAGAGATACAATACCCGCCAAAAGACCTAAAACAATATAGAAAGGAACATTATAGTAGTTAAAAGGCTGTTGTAGTTTAAAATGAAGTAAAATGTTTTCTTGCAGAATGATCTTCGATATTAGCGCGCCCGAGGCCGATGCAATTAGTAGGGGAATGAAAGCTGTGATATTGATCCCCACCAATAATACTTCGAGAGCGAACAAAACTCCTGCTATGGGTGCGTTAAATGCTCCAGCTATCCCTCCGGCAGCTCCTGCAGCAAGTAAAAGGGTTCTGTCTTTGTAAGATAATTTATAACGTTGCGCATAGTTAGAACCGATAGCGGATCCTGTACTAACAATTGGAGACTCTAAACCGGCAGAACCACCAAATCCTACAGTAATTCCACTTGTGATAATATGAGAATACATTTGTCTGAATGGAAGAAAACTGCCTTTTTTTGCAATTGAAAGTAAAATGTTTGCGGTACCTCTGCTTAACTTTCCTTTGAAGAATCGTTGTACAAGGAAAACAGTAATTCCAATACCTATTAATGGCATTAACAGATAGACATACTTGAAATCAAGTTTTAGAATATGATCTTCTAAAACATATTGCCGGATAAAATGCACGAATAGTTTTAATAGAACGGCTGCAAGTCCCGCACTGACACCAACCAAAATACTCGAGAATATTAAAAACTGCTTTTCATTCGTTTTGCCATGTATCCAATCTATACATTTTTCAATATAATTTATTTTTCTTAAATTCATTCTTTCAGGGACTCCCATTTTTATAATTGTTTACAAAGATAAGTGTAACTCTCCTTCATTTCGTAAATTTGTAAAATGAACAATCCATATATAATTTTAATATCGGTCAGTATCTTAGTGGTACTATCATATGTTTTCAACTTGATTTCAGGAAAACTAAAAATCCCTTCCGTTATTTTGCTTTTGCTTACAGGTATAGGGTTACAAATGCTTTCAAAAGAATTTGGGTTTGTTTTTTCTGAAAGTAGACTTCCCCTTGATTTGCTAGGGATAATTGGATTAATCTTTATTGTATTGGAAGGCTCACTTGATTTAAAGATACGGCAGACAAGCAACGCGTTATCGGTTCGATATTTCCCTCTAAGTTGATTTTCGATAATAAAAAAGCTCGAACTCTCGAAATCAACAAGGCAGGTGCTCTAATATGCAGTAAAAACAAGGCTTTTGAAGGGGGTGAAAAAAGAAAGCACACCGAATTTGGCGTGCTTTCCCTCGGAGTGGAGTCGGAGAGATTATTTCATGATCTATCCTGTCCCTCACAGGGAATCAAAAGGGTGCTTTGCAAGCACCTTCTTTTTTATTTCCCTTCATCCAATTGAAAGCGAGCTTTCATTGGCTGCCGGAAAATAAAAAAGGGTTTGTAAAAATGCAAACCCTTTTGATCAGTTCGTGGAGTCGGAGAGATTCGTAACTACAAATAAAATCCCATCCTACCTTGTATTTCAAGAGGTTCATATTTTCGGATACCCGAATTTACCACCTCGCATCTACTTTCAAATTAACTCAAATCGTATGATGCAAAGATAAGTAAATCACTTGTATTTACAAGTAAACCATACTAAATTTTAGCTATGTTTTTTAGTAAAATAAGTACGCGAACATGCACTTTGAATTTCTTTTCTTGCAGAAATATTTTCTCCGCATCAATCAATTAGCAAGGGTTGAACCTGTTCAACTTTTAATCCTGTGAATTGACAAAACTCTTCCACAGAAATAAATTGATATTCCTTTTTTGAATATTCTTTTTTGATTCTTTCCAATAATTTTCTTGCATAGCGTTCGCTCTTCCCGGTGATCCGAGCAATGTCTTTTGGGTATATACAGATGCGATTTTGCTGACTCATACACTATCTATGCTTGATCTATGCCTTTGAATGCCTTTTGATACGGACAAAGGTATTTCAAGTAATTGAGGAATAAAATAGCTAAAACGGCATAAAATGCACCAAAGCGTATTAAGCGGAACGCCTTAATTGACAATGGCTATAGGCTAACATACTTTTGTTTCACTTATCGATAAGGGAAAATAAATTAGTGTTAAACCTTGTAAAAACCATATAGAAATGGCAAGACAAAAAGGTATTATTAAATTAAAAGGGACTATCGGAGATATTTCCTTTTACAAAACGCAGGACGGCCACTTAGCCCGTGAAAAGGGCGGTGTGGATGCGAGCCGAATTGCTAGCGACCCTGCATTTGTGCGTACCCGTGAAAACGGTGCTGAGTTTGGAGCTTCTGCTTCTTCCGGTAAATTGATTCGCGATGCATTCAGAAGTCTAATGATGAGTGCTGCGGATGGCCGGGTAACATCACGTTTGACCAAAGTGATGAGTATCATCAAAAATTTTGATGGCACTAGTGCACGCGGAAAACGCGTTGTACAGGTTGGAATTGGAACACCTTCGGGTAAAGCTGCCCTGAAGGGTTTTAACTTCAACAAGCGTTCGATCTTGGGAAGTGTATTATTCAAACCGTTTGCAGTTGCTTCCGGTACCGGTGAAATCACCATCAATGATTTAACACCGATGAATGATATCGCTTTTCCTGCCGGAGCAACACACCTCAGCTTGAGATCTGTTTTTGCGGATATCGACTTCGGTGGCAACTTGGCAGATGTGCAGATTTCCAACACCGTGAATCTTCCAATCGATGGAACATCGACTAACGCGGTATTAACTCCTCCTGCTGTTCCTTCGGGTGCAGGTGTGAAGTTCTACTTGTTGATGATCGAGTTCTTCCAGGAAGTAAATGGTGTTCAGTATTCACTTAAAAATGGCGCTTACAATGCCCTTTGCATTGTAGATGTTCAATAAGGAGGATCCGTAATGAATATCATCGAAAGAATGAAATGTCCAACACCGCCCTTTTTTAAGAAACTAAGGGCTGTTGGTTTGGTGCTGGCTGCGGTTGGTGGTGTCCTTGTGGCATCACCGATTGCTATACCTGCAGCAATTGTAACCGTAGGCGGTTATTTGATCGTTGGCGGTGCTGTAGCGACAGCCGTAAGTCAAACAGTAACATGCGGAGAGGAGGAAAATGAAAGGAAATAAAGATTCTGAATTAATCCAAGTGAAGATTGTTGGAACCACGGATGTAGTGATGATTGTTGAAGCTAGTAAATCCTCAAAGGTTGAAGTGAAAATCAACTCGAAGATCGTTGGTCATACAGATGTTCCAATGATCATTGGTCATGAAGATGTTGCTATGTTGACTATTCGTCATGGCAATGGCAGGAAGGAATTCGTAAAGATTTCGCTCAATCGTAAAGAAAAAAAGTAAGAATTTATGCAACATATAAATGAACATAGCACCCTTTGGGGGACAGTTTCCGGAACGGTTTTAACCGTAGTTGTGAATATAAGTTCACAAGATATTTTGAAAACAGTTGTCTTAGCTGCAATCGGTGCTGTGGTGAGTTTCTGCATTTCTTTCTCGCTTAAATGGCTTGTGAAACGCTTCAAGAGGTAGTTCTTGCAAACAAAATGAAAGGTCGCCCGTTTCCGGGCGACCTTTTTTTATGCCAAATTATGACAAGGTGACTTTGCTATTCTGCTGGCATTTGCTTTGACGATAGAGGTTCAAATCTTAAAACATAAACAAATGTCAAAAACAAATCCAAACTACCCTAGTACTACCGGAAACCCTTCCGGAGGTGGAAGAGGTAACGTGAAAAAGTAAAACTTTTTAAGGTCAGAGCAATCTGACCTTTTTATTTTTCATTTAACTTTTTGCAAAAGCGATGAGCGGTTCAATATCATTCTTATCCCCTGCACGAATCGCAGTCAAATAATTCGTTCTCGCATCTCCTTTTGATACCAGGTTACTTCTGCTCCAGGTAAACACGCCTTTGCCAAAGACATGACTCATGATCACATCAGCCATAAGTCGGGAATGCCGACCGTTACCATTCGCAAAACAATGGATCGCTACAATTTTATGACTGTAACGGATGGCAATTTCTTCCTCGCTGTATGTTTTGTTTTCGATCCAATACAAACAATCATCATTTAATTGTTTAAGGCTGGTACTGATCTGATAAGCTTTGATACCGATATTTTTTTCTGATGTTCTGAATTTTCCTGCCCATGCCCATACATCACCGTACATTTTAGAGTGCAGCTGGCAAACAAACTCTTCCGAAAGGATCTGCTCCTTTTTGAATTTCTTCGTTAGTGTCCATTCAATGGCTTTCTCAATGTTCTGCTGTTCAAATTCATTCAACTCACCGTGAGTTGTAATTGTTTTGATCAGCAAGCCTTCTTTTTCTTCTTCAGTGAGAGGCGTTTGCCCGTCTATGTATTCAATTTCTAATCCCATAAATACTTCGGCATTTTATCAGTGATCTCATCCACTTTGTTTTTAATGGATTGATTGATCCGGGTTTTAGAATTCTCCTGGTCTTCGAGCTTCATAGTGTTGGATGTCCGGAGCACGATTTCGGCAGCAATTTCCTTCGCTCTTTTTTCGATCATCTTTTCGATGCTCTCCTCCTTCGGGATAAAACCATAAACAAGCTTCATATCTAAAGCTTTAGCGGCCTCTTTTAGGTTTTTGAGTGTAATTGTCCCATTTGCCTCCCTTTTTTCAATCTCGTTGATACTTTGGGAAGTTATCTTCATGCGCTCCGCCAACTGCCTTAAAGACATTTTTAAAGCAATACGCACCGCATTGATCCACCCGTTTTCGGGAACGATCACTGAATCCAAAGAGCGAAAAACCTTTAGTTTCCTGTCTATTTGCTCTATTAAGAGCTTTTGTTTCGTATTTTTCATAAGGGTATAGCCTGATATTATTATACAAATGTAAGGTTATAACCTGATATTTACAAATATATTTCAGGTTATAACCTGAAAATAATACATAAATAACAGGTTATAGCCTGAAAAATGCCTTAGCACCCTAAAAAGGATGTGCTGAAAGCTGACGGAGCCCGGATGCATGCACCCAAACGAAACAACCGCATGGCAAACCATATACTTTGAGGCTTGTGGTTGATTTGCATAGGCTACGCTTACGCAGGTAGCGATTAAATGCAAAGGGTGAAAGTTGCTTTGGTTGCATAAGTACCTCAATTGTAAAAGGACAAATGGGTGATGCAATGACTGATGGGATTGTTGGATGTTTTTTCATAAGTTTTTAATTTTTATATGCCTTTCAAAGCAGGCGGAATAACAAAAGCAAAAGGAAACGGAATAAAGGTGAGCCAGAGCGTCAGCCTGTGTTTATGCCGTAGTCTTTTGCTTTTGTTACAGTCGGCAAGTGCGGGAGCCCGCCTGCTACTTTTGCATATAAAAATTAAAAACTTATGAAACGGAATGCTAATCAGAATCATGGCTGATCGTCAATTGTAATTACGATCTTGTTCTTTTCGTAACAGACCTTCACTGCTTGTCCGGAATTAAATCCCGATTCCTTAAGCCATTTTCCGCACAATCTAATTTCAGGGAAAACAACATTGTCATAAACCCTCGCAAAGTGTTTTGGATAAATCTTAAGTTGTCGTTCACCTGATTGTTTGTCATCGTTTGTTTCACTCATAAATTTTGATAAAGTTTTAAAAGAAGAAAGAAAAAAAGAGAAAAAAAATAAAAAAGAAAGCCGTTTTTCAGGTGGGCGGTGCAAGGCTGTCAAGGTTTTTGCAAAAAAAATACTACCCGAGAGTAGTATCTTTAATGCTTACGAGATGTAAAACGAGGTGTGGAGATTTTATTTGCAAAATTTATTTAACCTTGATAGCCTTATGGCGTAAGCTCGTGGGAGCCCACCTAACTTTGCGATCTTTTTTATTTTTCTAGTTCAGGATGAAATAATCTCTCTGGATAAAGCCTGAATCGAAAAGGCTCTCCCATGTTTTCTGGTAATAAATAATTGCAAGTGAAACATCTTGAAAAAAAGTAATCCGTATCCTGACAATTATTGAAAATGTCTGGAATTATTTTTTTATAAATTACTAAAGAATTAAAACCACAACAAGGACATGACTTTATATTAAAAAAATGTGGATGATTTTTTTCCGCCTCTGCCAAACGCAGACCTCTTTCTTTAGGATTATCATAATATGGCTCAACATAAGAATGATTATTCAAAAGATACATGTCGAAATCTGATCGCGCTCTAGCCAATTCTTTCAAATGTGCAATTTCTAGTAAGCCATAACGTAGGTTATCGGGTCTAGGGGAACTATAGAAATCTTTGTAATCAAACTTTATTTTTAGAAAGCGATCTAAGATGTTTATGCCGGTTGGTGTGGAGAAATAATGAGGGATGTAATCCTTTATATACTCCTTTTCAATTTCCAAGATTTTACTTACAAATGGCATAATTCGTTGAGTAACTAAAAAATCTAGTGCAAGAATATTTGGAAGTTTTTTTCCGTTATGAATTATTCGGTTCCTCCATTTGGCAAGTTGTTCTAACGTATCATCAGTAGTCAAGAAACTAAACTTTTGAGCTAATTGATACTTCTCATTTTCGGGATTCTCAACGGAAAAGTTTAACGCAGCTTTAAATCTTTTAAAAGTCTCTGAAAATTCGATCGTTTGTACATTATCAGCAGAGAGAGATTTATTCAAATAGTTGATTACCTGTTTCTCATTTTCAAGAAATTTTACGGCTAGGAATGGATCTATTCGACCTAAAATGTCTTTTAAAAAAAGTTCGAAAAAACGATGGAGACCTAAAATCGTTGAAACCGTTTCAGATGAGTCATTAAAACTAAATCCAACACTTTCTCTTGTAAAGTCATCGCTAAATATCAGAAGAGTTATAGATTGTTTACGATATTTTATCGTTTGAAAATAATTGTAAAAACCTTCATTCAATGATTGATAATAAATGGGAAGACTTGATTGAAAATCTTCT
>JBKJQG010000181.1:0-30647 GCA_046594925.1 Bacteroidia bacterium | reverse complement strand
CGTAGAAACGGGGCATATCGTCCCGCACATACAATTGCTCCGTAAACAATTTACATTTTTCCGAATCCCCGATCTTTGAAAAAGTATTCAGGGAGATCTGCATCACATAGCCCACACCACCTGCATCTACAACAGCATACGTTGGTGTTTTCTCTACTAATTTTCCTTCAATGTGATAAATCATCCGTGCAATTTTAAAGACGTACTATTTCAAAAACGGTTGCCTGCCTATCCGGGAGGCAAGCCTGCATAAAGTCTATCGTTTGTTTTGTGCATCCACGACCGCGATCGTTACCATGTTCACGATCTCACGCACCGAGCTTCCCAATTGCAGAATGTGCACCGGTTTTTTCATCCCGATCAATACAGGGCCTATGGCTTCTGCACCACCCATTTCCTGAAGCAATTTGTAAGCAATGTTTCCTGCTGCCAGGTTAGGGAAAATAAGTGTGTTCACTTTTTTATCCGCCAGGTCCGAGAAAGGAAACTGTTCACTCATCAGGTCATCATTCAAAGCAAAGTTCGCTTGCATCTCCCCGTCCACGATCATTCCGGGATAGTTCTTGTGCAGGATCTCTGTTGCTTCACGCATTTTGTTAGGCACTTCTCCTTCAGCAGAACCGAAGTTGGAATAGGAAAGCAGAGCGATGCGCGGAGTGATATTAAATTGTTTTACACTCGTTGCCGTTAACACCGTTATGTCTACCAGATCCTGAACCGTCGGGTTCACGTTCATGGTTGTATCTGCAAAAAAGAAAGGTCCCTGTTTGGTATTCATGATGTACATCCCTGCCACACGCTTCACGCCTTCTTGCACGCCGATGATTTGCAAAGCAGGACGGATCGGATCCGCATACTTACGAGTAAGGCCCGAGATCATAGCATCTGCTGCACCGGTCTCCACCATCATCGCACCGAAGTGATTTCTTTCCTTCATCACTTTTCTTGCTTCGTACAAAGTATATCCCCTGCGCTGACGTTTCTTGAAAAACAGGTCACCGAATGCGTTCCTTCTGTCGTCCTCGGATTTACTGCGAGGATCGATAATCGGAATGTCTCCCAGATCCAGGTTGTTATCGGCGATCAGTTTTTTGATTTTCTCTGCATCACCCAGTAATATTGGTTTCGCGATGCCTTCATCGTTCACTTGTTGAGCAGCTTTCAATATTTTGTAATGGTCTGCTTCTGCGAAAACAACGCGCTTAGGATTCTGTTTCGCCTTGTTGGTGATGTTGCGAATGAGTTTGTTGTCCAATCCCAAACGGTTGATCAACTCCTGAACATAAGCATCCCAGTTGGTGATCTTGTGCTGAGCCACTCCGGATTCCATGGCCGCTTTTGCAACAGCAGGAGCTACGGTATAGATCAAGCGAGGATCGATCGGTTTAGGGATGATGTATTCGGGACCGAACACAATGTTCTTGGAATCGTAAGCGAGGTTTACCGTCTCGGGAACCACTTCCTTGGCGAGGTTAGCGATTGCATAAACAGCTGCCAGCTTCATCGCTTCGTTGATCTGTGTGGCGCGCACATCGAGTGCACCGCGGAAAATAAAGGGGAAACCCAACACGTTGTTCACCTGGTTAGGATGATCGGAACGGCCTGTCGCCATGATGATGTCGGGCCTTGCCGCCATAGCATCCGCATACGGAATCTCGGGATCGGGATTCGCCAGTGCAAATACGATCGGGCGCTTCGCCATGGATTGAACCATCTTCTGGTTCACCACATTTCCTTTGGAGAGGCCGACAAATACATCGGCATCTTTCATCGCTTCTTCCAGCGTGGATATTTTTTTATTTGTACTTGCAAAGTATTTTTTCTGCTCGTCCAGATCTGTTCTGTCGGTTCGGAGCAATCCTTTGCTGTCCAGCATTAATATGTTTTCTTTTTTCGCACCGACCGAAATGTAAAGCTTGGCGCAGGAGATAGCAGAAGCGCCGGCTCCATTCACGACGATTTTTACTTTATCGATCTTTTTCTTAGCTACCTCACAAGCATTGAGCAAAGCAGCGGCAGAGATGATCGCCGTTCCATGCTGGTCATCGTGCATCAAAGGAATGTTAAGTTCTTCCTTCAGCCTGCGTTCGATCTCAAAACACTCGGGTGCTTTGATGTCCTCCAGATTGATCCCTCCGAAAGTAGGAGAAATGGCTTTCACTGTATTCACAAAAGTATCTATGTCGCTTGCATCCACTTCAATGTCGAATACATCAATATCGGCGAAAATTTTGAATAGCAATCCTTTTCCTTCCATCACCGGCTTAGAAGCCAGTGCACCGATGTTGCCAAGCCCCAAAACCGCGGTTCCATTGGAGATAACGGCCACCAAGTTGCCTTTAGCAGTATATTTATAAGCATCTTCCGGATTCTTTTCGATCTCCAGACAAGGTTCAGCTACACCAGGAGAATAGGCGAGGGAAAGATCCCGCTGTGAACTGTGCGGTTTCGTAGGGACTACCTCGATCTTTCCCGGTCTTCCCTGCGAGTGATAATCCAACGCATCCTGCTTTCTTAATTTTGCCATTTTTACGGTGATTTTTTTGAATTGCGAATATAACAATTTATCAATAAATACTAGCCCTTTCAATCAAATTGGAACTATAAAATTGTGTTTTCGGCCTCCCCCTAACCTTCTCCTTGAAAAAGGAGAGGCAAATGATGTAGTTTTAATATACGAAAACAGAATGTGACCCGTCTGAAAGTTTGCATAAAATTGCCTTTTCGATAATAATATTTACATTAGCGATTCATGAAGCCAAAATTAGTCGTATTTACAGGAGCGGGAATTAGCGCTGAGAGCGGAATAAAGACATTCCGGGACAGCGGTGGATTGTGGGAAGAATTCGACATAAACGAAGTCGCAACCCCTCAAGCCTGGGAAAAAAATCAGGCTTTGGTACTCGACTTCTACAACAAACGCAGAAAACAGGTTTTGGAAGCAAAACCCAACAAAGCACACTTTGCGTTGGTGGAACTGGAGCAGAAATATGATGTCCATATCATCACTCAGAACATCGACGACCTACACGAGCGAGCAGGTTCCAAAAAAGTTCTTCACCTCCACGGAGAGATTACAAAAAGCCGCAGCAGCATTGACGATACGTTGGTCTACAAAATCAAAGGTGAAGAAATAAAACTGGGCGACAAATGTGAAAAAGGGTCACAATTGAGACCTCACATTGTCTGGTTCGGGGAAATGGTTCCGATGATGGACACAGCCTATGTGATCGCGGAAAAAGCCGACATCTTCATGGTGGTAGGTACGTCCATGGCGGTTTACCCGGCAGCCGGCATAATTGATTATTCTCCTCAGGAGATCCCCAAATACCTAATTGACCCCAGCGATGTGAAAGTAAACGGCATAGCCAACCTCCGGATCATAAAGGAAAAAGCAAGCATTGGCTTACCGCAGCTCGCTTTGGATTTGTTGAAATAAGCGAAATTATCCTTCCATTTACAGCATTAAAAAAGCCAATAGTATGACTATTGGCTCCCTTAATTTATTTTAAGAATTACTTATTTCGAACTGACAATCAGTTTCTTCGTAACCATTGTCTTATCATCAATAACTAACGAATAGAAATAGATTCCCGCTGTCAGATCACTCACATTCAACTTCGCTACAGCTTGCTTATCTGAAATAACTAGTTCTTTTACTTGTTTACCAAGCATATTGAAAACGATGATCTTTCCGTGGTTATAAGATTCTTTAATAGAATAATTGATAGACAAAGTGCTGCTAGCCGGATTCGGAAAAGCAATTGCGTTAACTTCCTGCGCATTCTCGTCTATTCCTGAAGTACAAACATAATTGATGGTTACAAAAGATGTATCCGGGGTACCAAAAGTGTTATACAATACGTATTTAACAGTAAAATCAGTATTGCAGAATGTTGGGCAGACATCATAATGCGCAGCAATTCCGTATGTTCCCGGACCGCTAGGCAAATTGGACATCGCATTAATGGTTTGACCGCTGCCTGTCGGATACCATGTGGTGGCGGTTTGCGGACTGTAACAAAGAGTCCCGGTACAGAAATAAACGTTTGCACAGGAATCAATTGGACTGATGATTCTTCCAACTTTAAAAGTCACAGCCGATGAAGTTACATTATGAATTTCAAGATCATTCACGGCTGCTGATCCTGCCATAACAGGAACTGTAATTGTATCGTTTGTAACGTCGACGCCCAAATCAAATATGCGAAGATTTTGACCAAAGGTGTTGGATACAAACATTAAGACCAGAACAGAAGTAAGAATTTTTTTCATTTTAATGCGTATTTGATGAATTTAGAAAGACTTGTTATACTTACAAATTTAGTGTTTGTTTCAGAAAAACACAACAAAACTTGCAGAATACTTAGTAATTGAACGAATTTATACGCTCAGGGGCTTTAGCTTGCTTTTGACAATGTCAGCAAATTTTTTGTTCTCTATTTTGCTCTCCAGCCAAGACATAATATCAAAATAAACCAGGAACTTTTCTTCTAAAGGGTCTTTGACCACTGCTTCAAGAGATTGACGTAGCTGTTTAAAAAACAAAATAGACTCTTTTTTAGAGTTTACATTTATGAGCTTCCGGATAGAGGTAAGAATGATCTTCTCCAGCTGATACATTTTCTGTTTGCTAGACAGAAATCGGTAAGTCGACTTGATCCGGTATTCCATGATGTCAAACTTCCCCAGCTCATAATGAAGGACAATTTCCATGATCCTTCCGATGCACTCCAAATCTTGACGGAGATTAAAATGTTCCGCAATGTTAGCTCTTACCAACCATTTTAGAGCTTGTTTGTATTCTTCAGCAATCATCAGTAACGAAGTCACCTGCCAGTATATGATTTCCTTTAAAAGTTTATCCGAATCCTTGTTTTTTTCGAGTAAAGCTTCTATTTCGGGAATCAACTGAAGACACTTCTTCATGTTTCCCATCCTGAAATAAACATTCAGCTTAGTATTATAAGCCTTCAGGAGAATGTTTAGCTTTTGAACATCGCTTTTGGGTTTTAAGATTTCCATTTTGCTGATGTACTCCAACGCTTCGTGGTATTTTCCGATGTTGTAACACTGAATGCTGTGACGATACAAAAATTGGGTCGGAAAGTTAACGTTCGATTCAATTACCTGAGGATTTTGCTCCAGCAAGGCAATCAATTTTGAAGAAAACTCATAACACTTTTTGTGATCTTCAATGTAATTGTAATAGCTGGCATACAATTCAAAATACAAGACCTTTGCATTGATGGACAGCGCTTGTTTGTCGTTCTTCAGCAAAGGATTTTTTAAGAACCAGTCGTAGCTCTTTATTTCCCGTTCGTTCCGGAGCACGCCCATTTCCATCCGCTGCACATACAAGCGATTTTTGAGGCTTTCGAACTCGGCCATGTTTTTGATCTTCATGGCGCATTGTTCTATTTCTTCAATTAAATTATCCGAGTTATCCTTAATATCGCCCACATCGTATTGCATACGATAGATGCTTTGCTCCATCAAGTTGATCTCGGGAATATAGGTCAGCTTTTCGTTGGCAAGAGCCATTTCCTTGGCCTTTTTTAGCAATTTTTTGGCCTGAGTGTGCAATCCTTTGTCGACCAAGATCTCTATCCTGTTCAGGATGCTTCTTATTTCGGTAGTGGGATTTTTATGGTACGCTTCCAGACTTTCCAAAATCATGTCGTAGAGGTAATTTTTTGCTACGGCGAACTGATTGACGAAGCGTTCGGTCCGGAACTTCTGTAATATTTTCTTTTCATCGTACTCTTTCTGATTATCAATCGCATCAAAAATTTTGGTGTAATTGTTCTGTTCGTTCCGCACATGAAAGTTCGCATACTTCTTGAAATAGCCCTTTTCGGACTTGTTCAAGGACTTAACGAGCTTAAAAAGATTGTCTGATGTTTTCATTTGCAAGGGGGCATTTAGCAATGGGTGATAAAAATCGATATTTATTTGCTTGTTTGCAATTTATGCAGTCCTTAAATTAGCAATTGATCAAAAAAAGAACTAAATTTATTTGTTCATTCAATAATATTACTGAAGTTCGCACCATGAAAATCCGCTCCCTCAAAACTGTTCTGGTTTGCTTCTTTCTATTGACTGGCAAACTATTCGGACAGCCTCTGTTTTTTGAAAAGACATTTGGAACCGCGGCAAATGATCAATCGCTTTCCGTGAAACAACTTAGCGATGGAAGCATCTATATCGCGGGCAGTTCCGACTCCATTATCCCGGGAGATTTTGATGCGACCTTGAGCAAACTTCACAAATTCGGCAATCTCCTTTGGATAAAATATTACAACGGAGGGAGGAATGATTTTGCATTTCAGCTCATTGTATTGCCAGACAATTCATTGGTATTGGCGGGATCAAGACAGCAAGCCAGTGGGTTTTACGATGCCCTGGCGATAAGAATCGATACATCCGGGGCTATCTTGTACCAGAACACTTTCGGAGATGCTTTGCAAGACGAATCCTTTTCCTTTCTTTCAAAAGACGGCTATGGGAAGCTGATAGCATGCGGCTATGCGACTACGGCGGCTGCTTACAATGATGTTTACGTGGTACGACTTGATCTTAACTGCAATCAGATTTGGGAAAACAGGTACGGCGGATCCGATATTGAATACGGACAAAGGATCATTCCTGCATGTGACTCGGGGTATGTATTTGTCGCCGACACCAAATCCTTTGGCTCGGGAACCTATGATCTGTGGCTTTCAAAGTTGGATACCTTGGGAAATGTGGAGTGGAACTATGTTTCTGTCGATACGCTCGAAAACGGAAGCCAAGGTGTTATCTGCACTCAAGACGGAAACTTTCTGATGTTCGGGGAAACCGAAATCGCTGCTGGTTCTCCTTTCGATTTCTTAATGGAAAAAGTATCAGCAAACGGGAGCAGCTTATGGAAGAAAAATTTTGGAGATCCGCTCTACAAAGATGCCTTATTTGAAATGATTGAACTTTCAGCTGATAATTTCATCTGCACCGGCTACAGCAACACATTCAACCATGGCCTGCCACTCGATCTTATCGTTTTTCAAACCGATTCGACAGGAAACATCGGCTGGGCGAACAGTTATGGCGGGCCATACATCGACATCGGTTATGACATGATCCCTTCGTATAACGGAGGGTATTTAGTAACAGGAAAAACATCTGCTTTAACCAACGATGAGTACTATTTGTTAAGTTTAGACAGCCTTGGATTACTAACATCTTTTCCTGATCTTAGAAGGGGGAACCCTTGCATTTCCATCTACCCGAACCCTTCGGAAGGGATTTTTGATGTAACAGCACGTGAAACGGGAAAAGAGTTTACAATAGAGATCTATAACTTATCAGGGCAGTTAATTTACAATGATAGCAGCATTTCCAGCTATGGAAGCCTGCACGTTGATTTAGGCGCCTACATTTCAGCAGGATGTTATATATTAAAAGTGAATCGTGATGGGAAAAACGATTCTGCACTTTTGATTATCCAATAAGTGGGTCGAAAAGCAGGAGTTTTATTCTTTCGATTGCTAAAACAGATTTAAAATGGGGCTTTTATTCGTAAATCAGCGGTATATATTTGCCCTTATATTTGATAAAATCAAGTTTTTAATTTAAATTTACTTTCTATTTATGTTCAATCATCCACTAAAATCAAATCAAATGAAAAAAAATTTACTAATCATTCCTGCGCTTTTATTGGCTGCAACAGGAATATTGAACGCCCAAACGGTGGTCTTGAATGAGAACTTCGAGAGTACTACCGGCACGGCAATACCAGGAACCTGGAGTCAGACAACAGCTGCTACCGATGGAGGATGGTTATCCGGAACAGGAACCTCTTTATCCAGCTCATCTTTTCCAATAGCAACTCACACAAGATTTTTGGCTACCAACGATGATGGTTGTAACTGCGATAAGAACAACGATCTTTTAAAGTCGCCGGTGATGAACCTTTCCGGTCTTACCGCTTGTATCCTTAAATTTGATGTTGTTAATCCTGCTCCAACATACTCTGGACACACTGAAATAGGTAAAGTAGAAGTTTCTACCGATGGGGGAACTACCTGGACCGTTTTGGAAACGCTTCCTGCGATTCCTGATTGGGCAAGTCACTCTATCAACATCAGCGCTTATGCCGGAATGTCTTCTGTGATGATCGGTTTCCGTTATTCTGATGCAACGGGCTGGTTATATGGTATGGCTGTAGACAATTTTTATGTTTACCAACCTGCTGCACTTGACATGGCTGCAAATACACTTAGCTTATTGAACTACGTTGTAGCGAGCACTCCTCAAACCATTGCTGGAACAATGTCCAACGAAGGAGCAACTACTATTACTTCCATGACACTGAATTACTCAGTAGACGGAGCGGCACCGGTTACTCAGGCTTTAACTTCTTTAAGTATTCCTGTAATTGGTTCTTACAATTATTCTCACAGCACAGCCTGGACTCCAGGAACAACTGGCAACCACACCGTAAAAGTATGGGCTTCCAACCTCAACGGATCTCCGGATTTAGTAAACGGCAACGATACCATTTCAAAAGTGGTTTATGCTGCTGCTTCACTTGCTCAAAGAGTTCCTTTGTACGAAGGATTCTCCAGTTCGACTTGCGCTCCTTGTGCATCAACAAACCCTGGAACACACGCCACCTTGCTTGCTAATAATGCAAACCTACCTGGTGGAGCTGTGACAGCTGTTAAGTATCAAATGAACTACCCAAGCCCGGGAAATGACCCTGCTTATACCGCAGAATGTACTACTCGTCACAACTATTATGGTATTGGTGGTATTCCTCATGGAGAACTTGACGGTGGATTTGGTTTTGAAGGACATCCGGGTGGATTCACTCAGGCAGACATCGATAACCGTTCTCAAGTTCCTGCTGTATTTACCATTGCAGGAACAGCAACATTCACCGGAAGTACCGTAACGATTGCAGGTAGTGCAACCTCTTTGGTTGACTTGACCAATCCGAATTTAAAGGTTATGGTTGCTTTAGCTGAAGACGCTATCAACACTGGCGATAATTCACACGGAACACAATCAAATGGAGAAACTGACTGGTATGATGTAATGCGCAAAATGGTGCCTAGCACTAGCGGAACCGCACTACCTTCAACACAAACTACCGGCTTGGTAAATCCTATCAGCTTAACTTATACTTTTGGTGCAACTCCGAAAATCTTTACAAGCCTTTCTGCAATGACGGCTATCATTTGGATTCAGGATCTTACAACCAAAGAAGTATATCAGTCAAAAGCACTTGCTCTTGTTACTTCTATTGATGAAATTGCAAGCACAGTAAGCTCTTTTGATATCTACCCAAATCCTTTCACAGATTTCACAACTGTTGCTTTCACACTTAAGCAATCAGAAAATGTTAAAATGGAAGTATTCAACATGCTTGGAGAATTAGTTTCTTCAGAAGATAAAGGGCCAATGACTGCAGGATTTAGCTCAGTACAATTAAATGCTGAGAACATGTCTTCCGGTATGTACTACGTAAAATTAACGGCAGGAACTTATTCTATCACTAAAAAAGTTTCTATCAACAAATAAATTAGTTTAAAAATAAATCAGCAGTTTGGCGTGTTATTTGACATACCACTGCTGATTTATTTTTTTATTATTAATTTAACTTTCACCATTCTTATGAAAAAATTTGCATTCGCCTTATTTCTAATTACGGCATTTACCTCAGCAGCAATCAGTCAAAATTCAGAAGGAAGACTAATCCCATCCGTTGATGTAAAAACAGTTGATGGCAAGACCTTTAATTCCGGGAAATTTGCCAACGATGGAAAACCGATGATCATTGACTTTTGGGCAACCTGGTGCAAGCCTTGTAAAAAAGAATTGGATGCCATATCAGAAGTTTTTCCCGAGTGGCAAAAAGAGACCGGCGTAAAATTGATCGCCATATCAATTGATGATTCAAGGAGTGCCACAAAAGTAGGCCCTGATGCAAAAACACATGGCTGGGATTACGAGATCTATATCGATGAAAATTCAGACTTTAAACGTGCGATGAATGTTGGAGAAGTTGTTCCCCACGTTTTTATCATCAATGGAAAAGGTGAAATTGTATGGCACCACGAAGGATTTGTTGACGGAGGGGAAGAGCATATTTATGAAATTTTGAAAAAAGTTGCCAAAGGAGAAAAGATTACCGAATAATTTGAAAACAAAATTATTGTGAGAAAAATTTATTTTAGCTCGATCACACTAACTGCATTTATCATAGCAGTTCTATATAGCAGCGATTCTGTTGCACAGTTAAATTTAAATCCCAACAATCTTAATCTGGGAGAAGTACACGGAAATTTTGAAGCCAATGCGCAATATTATGTTGCGGATTCAACGATTGGTGCCGCCGATGTGCCGGAGAAAATGTTGCTAAACGGCTACGCAAACATCATTTACACAAAAGGAAAGTTTACTGCCGGCATTCGCTATGAAAGCTATCTGAACGGATTACAAGGCTATCCCGCAGGATATAAAGGAACAGGCATTCCCTATCGTTATGCGACATACAAAGCCGATGAACTTGAAGTAACTGTTGGGAGCTTTTACGAGCAATTTGGCAATGGACTCACACTCAGAAGCTACGAACAACGCAGTTTAGGAATTGACAATGCATTGGATGGAGTTCGTTTAAAATACAAACCTTTCAAAGGAGTTTACTTAAAAGGATTGGTAGGAAAACAGCGATCTTTCTTTACAACAGGGCCGGGACTTGTTCGTGGATTTGATGGAGAGATCCAATTGAATGAAGCATTTGCAAAACTATCAGACAAAAAAACCATTGTAACGCTGGGCGGAAGTTTTGTAAGCAAATTTCAAACAGATGCGGATCCGACACTTGTGTTACCACAGAATGTTGGAAATTCAGCAGGAAGATTTTCCTTAACAAGAAATAATTTTCAAATGAACGGGGAATATGCTTATAAGATAAATGACCCTTCCACAGACAATGGCTTCAACTACAAATATGGCGACGCTATCTTGTTGCAAGCAAATTATGCTGTCAAAGGATTTGCATTACAGGTTAGCGGATCCCGGATCGACAACATGAGTTACCGCTCTGACAGAACCGCTCAGCTCACAAGTTTACTCATCAACTACGTTCCGGCTTTGTCGAAACAACATACTTATAGCTTGCTGGCGTTTTATCCTTATGCTTCTCAATCGCGGGGAGAGATGGAATACTCCAGTGAAGTAAAATATAAGATTAAAAAAGAAACACCATTGGGAGGGAAATACGGCACCGAAATCACGGTCAACTATTCCGGAGCGAACAGCCTCGATACCACACAAATCGTGGGAGACGACATTGGGCACTTAGGATATACTTCAAATTATTTAGGGGTTGGAAAAGAAGTCTATTTCAGGGATCTGTATGTTGAGATCACAAAAAAGATCAACAAGACCTGGAAAGGATCATTGATCTATTCTCATCAGATCTATAATAAATCCATTATTCAGAAACCGGGTTCTCCTACTATTCACACCAACATTGTTGTTGCTGACATTACCTACAAACTAAAACCAACAAGCGCCCTTCGAGTAGAATTACAAAATTTACAAACCAAGCAAGACCACCAGGATTGGGCCTATGTTTTATTGGAATACACCATTAATGAAAACTGGTTCATTGCCGCCGGAGATCAATACAATTATGGAAATGAGCACGTGAGTGAACGTTATCATTACTATTTAGGAAATATCGGCTATGCAAAAAATGCAAACCGTATTACATTGAGTTATGGAAAACAACGTGAAGGAATTTTTTGCGTAGGCGGCGTTTGCAGAACCGTACCTGCATCAAACGGAGTTTCCTTGAGCATCACAAGCAGCTTTTAAACATTGCCAGATTTAGGAAAAATGAAAAAATATACTTTTATATCATTCGCATTTGGACTTGCATTCAGCATTTCTTCCTGCGATTTTGTTCAGTTTCCGGAGGAAGGTTACGCACCAACGGATACTACCAGTAATGTTATTGTCAGAAAAGTATTGGTGGAAGATTATACGGGACACAAATGCACGAACTGCCCTGCTGCAGCTTCCGTAGCAAATTCACTTATCGCAGCGAATGGTGAGAAGGTGATTGTAATTGGAGTACATGCAGGCTTTTTTGCAAATCCGTCCACAAGCGGAACACAATACTTGAAAGACTTCAGAACAGCGGCAGGAACAACTTATGACACCTACTTTGGCATTTCAGCGATTGGTAATCCCAATGGGATGATCAATAGAAAATACTACACGGCCTCTACAATCGATCATGTTATTGGATACGGAAGCTGGGCAACAGAGGTAGCTGCAGAACTTGCAAAACCTGCCTTAGCTAAATTAGAGATCACCAACTCATACAATTCCACAACTCAAGCGCTTATCTGTGATGTAAGTTCTACCTTTTTGTACGATACATTAACCGGAGGACCTTATAAATTGGTTGTAGTTGTTACACAGGACAATATCACAGCGGATCAATTAGATGGCGGAGTGTATGTTCCAACCTACGTACACCGTCACGTTTTAAGAGATAACTTAAATGGTACCTGGGGTGAAGACCTTGTGACAGGAAGCATTACTGCAAACCTGGGAATCAACAAAACCTACACGTATATATTCCCTGCAACTTATCCTTCGGCCGGTGGTGCAAGTGCTACCGCGTTTGATGCCAGTACATGTCACATTGTTGCTTTTATATACAACGACGCAACAAAAGAAGTCATTCAAGTAGAAGAGAAAAAACTTATCCCGTAAAAATTGATATTTCTGATTGAACAAACGCCCGCACAGCCATGTGTGGGCGTTTGTATTTTAATTAACTTTGTGAGAATGAAAAACCTTGTTTTCATAGCATTAATTCTTTTCTTGAGCATTCCAATGTCCCGGGCACAAAGCCGCTTTAAACCGGGCTTAAAAGCGGGAATTTCCACCAGCCAGGTAGAAGGAGATACCTATGGAGGCTTCGACAAAGCCGGATTTGTGGGAGGAGCTACTCTGAACGGAAAGATCAATGAAAAATGGAGAGCACAGTTTGAGATCCTCTTCGTTCAGAAAGGCAGCAAACATGTGGGTGACGGAGCTAAAGGAGATTTTAGTTTCTACAAAATGCAGTTGAATTATGTGGAGGTGCCCATCTTACTGCAATACATGCAAAAGAAGTTTACGTTTGAGATAGGGCCGGGGATCGGCTACCTGATTAGCGCGAAAGAATACGATGGTATTGGTGAGCTCCAAAATACAATTCCATTTTATACCACAGAGGTCAGCGGAAGCATCGGACTCAGTTATCAGCTCTATAAGAACTTTGCGATCAACTGGAGGTTTACAAATTCACTCCTGCCCATCCGCAGATTCGCGTCCGGAGCAAGCAATTTTGATAAACCCGGGCAACTGAACAACGTTTTGGCTTTTACTTTAACCTATAGATTCGGACAAGCAGATGAGCAATAAACAAAAGATTGTCGTAGCCATAACCGGTGCCAGCGGTTCCATTTATGCAAAAGTATTACTAAAAAAACTGCAGGCCCTGAAAGACCAGATCGAAGAAGTCGGAATCGTGATGAGCGACAATGCTAAGGATGTCTGGAAATTTGAATTGGGCAACTCGGATTTTGAGAACCTTCCTTTTAAAATCTACAGTAAGTCCGACTTTTTTGCACCTTTTGCCTCCGGTTCAGCCAGATATACGACAATGATCATCTGTCCCTGCTCCATGGGTACACTTGCCCGCATTGCAAGCGGCATTTCCAACGATCTCACCACACGTGCTGCTGACGTTATGCTGAAAGAACGCCGGAAACTTATTCTAGTCACCCGCGATACCCCGCTCAGTTTGATCCACATCAACAACATGAAAACTGTGACGGAGGCGGGAGGTATTCTCTGCCCTGCCAGCCCTTCCTTTTACAGCAAGCCAAAGGATTTTGAAGAACTCGCTTCTACAGTTGTGGACAGGGTCATAGACCTTGCCGGGCTGGAACAGGTTTCTTACCGATGGAGTGACAAATAAACCACAGTTCGCGTAGCATCGAGCATTTTACCATTATTTAACACAAATCCTTTTTCTCCAAATTTTTAAAAAAACTACCTTTGTGCTTGACTTTTGGTTCTAAATGAAGTAATTTAGTTCTGGTCAATAAACAGAGTGTAGAACCTCTTAATACAAAGAGTATGTTTGAATTAAGTAAAAATATTTTGCAAAAAGTAAGCTTTGACAAAGTCCTTTTCCGCAAAGAGCTGATGAAAGCCGTGAAGTGGCTGAAACCTGAAGAGAAAGCATTGTTGATGATCTGGTGTTTAACTACGTTCGGACATCAATATAAAGACGTGATCAACGAAGTATACAAGTCGGTCGTTAAGTCTTAAGACGTTCCCTCTCTCCTTATTTTATTTGAATTTTGCAGGTTTATGACTGTAAACTTTCCTTGCCCTAGAGGTTCCAAATACTGTTTTCCTATCCGATTCTAAGCATTTAATAACCGTCTTCAGAATCTCTTACCCCATATTTTTGCCGAAAACCGAGATGCAACAATTTGATGCTACAAAATTTATGGCAAAAAAAGCAACAATCCGAATTTCTGAGGGAATCATTGCTGACAAGATCATTCTGTTGAGAGGCAAAAAAATAATGATAGACAGAGATCTCGCCTAATTGTGCGGTGTCACCACAAAACGTCTTAATGAACAGGTCAGACGAAATGAAGAATGTTTTCCTCTGGATTTCATGTTCAGACTCACAAAAAAAGAAATGGAAGAGGTGGTCGCAAATTGCGACCACCTCCATACCCTTCGATTTTCAAGCGTTTTACCGAATGCATCCACTGAACATGGGGCTGTAATGTTGGCAAGCGTCCTGAACAGCAAAAGAGCGATCGATATTAATATCCAGATTGTAAGGGTCTTTGTTCAGCTGCGTCAGTTGACCATAGATTCGAATGCGTTTCGACTTGAGTTCGAGAAAATGAAAAAAAAGCATAAAGAAAACTCCGGAAATATTTAAGTTCTATTCCAACTTCTCGAAAAACTAATTGATCAGGAAACCCAACCTCGAAAACAAATAGGATACAACTTATCTAAGTAGAAATAAATTGAATGTTCCTTTTCAATCCTGCAAACTTGGTCCGCTTAACGGCTGAATCCCTAAAGACACGCCTGAACGTTTCTTCGGTTAGTTCTTCCCAGTCCGACTTCTTCATGTTGAGTAACTCGGAGTTCGGCTGAAAACTGGGTTCAGAATGTGGTTTTGAAAAACTGTTCCAGGGACAAACATCCTGGCAGATGTCGCAGCCGAATGCCCAGTCTTGAAATTTTCCTTTTACATCGTTGGGAATGTTCTCCTTGAGTTCAATCGTAAAATAAGATATGCATTTGCTTCCATCCACTATGTATGGCGCAACGATCGCATCGGTCGGACAAGCATCAATGCATTTGGTGCAGGTTCCGCAATAGTCTTTTATTGCACCGTCATACTCCAGGTCCAGGTCAACAATTAATTCTGCAATGAAATAAAAAGAACCGCTGGATTTATTGATGAGGTTGCTGTTCTTTCCTATCCAGCCCAGTCCGCTTTTTTTTGCCCAGGCTTTGTCCAGCACCGGTGCTGAATCCACAAAAGCTCTTCCGTCGACTTCGCCGATATTTTCCTTTATGAATTCCAGCAAAGCATTTAATTTTTCTTTGATCACCAAATGGTAATCCTTTCCGTAGGCATATTTGCTGATTTTGGGAGCAGAATCATCTTTCTGATCTTCGGACGGATAATAATTCAGAAGTAAGGAGATGACGGACTTCGCGCCGGGGACAAGCAATCTGGGATCTAAACGCTTGTCGAAATAATTCTGCATGTAACTCATTTGTCCATGCATACTATTGTTCAGCCAATTCTCCAGCCTTGGCGCTTCTTCCTCTAAAAAATCCGCTTTGGAAATGCCCACGTAATCGAAACCGAGCCGTTTGGATTCTGATTTAATGAGTTCAGTATGTTTGGAGGAGTAGTTCAAGGAAGAAAGGGATAAAAAGTTAATTGGGTGACTTGTTAATTAGGTTAATTGAGATTGCCCAATTAACCATTTTCCTATTTTACTTATTTACCTTTATTTAGTATCAAATAAACTTCCTTTGAATCCGCGAGGGATTTTACCCAGATGCTTGTAAGCCTGATCTGTGGCCTCTCTTCCGCGGGGTGTACGGATGAGGTAACCTTCCTGAATTAAGAAGGGTTCGTAAACTTCTTCTATGGTTCCGGCTTCTTCTCCGACGGCTGTAGAGATGGTGGTTAATCCCACGGGACCGCCTTTGAATTTTTCAATGAGTGTGGAAAGGATGCGGATATCCATTTCATCCAGACCGTTTTTGTCCACGTTGAGTGCAGTAAGACCGATGTGTGCGATGTCGAGGTCGATGGAGCCGTTGCCTTTTATTTGTGCAAAATCCCTGATCCTTCTCAGAAGTGCATTCGCTATACGCGGAGTACCGCGGCTTCTGCGGGAAATCTCACCCGCTGCTTCATCGGTAATAGGGACATTCAATATTCCGGCAGCACGGATGATGATCTGCTTCAGCAATTTAGAATCGTAATAATTCAGTCGGGAGTTAATGCCGAAACGTGCCCGCAAAGGTGCTGTCAGCAAACCGCTGCGGGTAGTCGCACCAATTAACGTGAAAGGATTTAATTTGATCTGAACGCTTCTTGCATTGGGACCGCTGTCGATCATGATATCGATCTTGTAATCTTCCATCGCCGAATACAAATACTCCTCTACAATTGGGCTCAGGCGGTGGATCTCATCAATGAACAAAACATCGTTCTCTTCCAGGTTGGTCAGCAAACCAGCTAAGTCGCCCGGTTTATCGAGCACAGGGCCTGAAGTGATTTTGATGTTTACGCCAAGTTCCGAAGCGACAATATTGGCTAAAGTCGTTTTTCCCAATCCGGGAGGGCCGTGCAAAAGAATGTGATCGAGTGCTTCGCTTCTTTGTTTGGCAGCCTGAACAAAGATTTTCAGGTTTTCTACTACTTCAAACTGCCCTGTAAAATCATCAAACTCCGCAGGGCGTAATACTTTTTCGAACTCCTTTTCAGAAGAACTTAAGTTTTCAGCATCCGGGTTGATGTTTGGATTCATATCTTATTCTCTCTCCTTTCCTTCGATTTGCATACTACAACTCTGGATACGGAGTGATTCGTGTTTTATTTCAATGTAATGCTGGATTGTCCCACTATCACATCATCACAGATGATGTCAATTAAGTATTTTCCCGGAATGAATCCGGTCAGGCTTGGGCAAAGTACATCAACAGCAACGTCTTCGTTGGTGTAATTCACGTCTTGTTTAGCTGCGTAATATCCTTTCGATCCATTGAACTTCACTTGATTTCCTTCGTCAGCTGACTTAGTCAGCTCTTTTCCGTCAGGCGTCATTACCCGCACGTACACCGGTTTCACACCCTTCTTTGCGATCTTGTTTTCACCCAAGACAAAAGAAACTTTTATCCGTTCTACACGAGAAGCTTTGGTAGTTTCCACTTCCTTCTTCCCTCCCGATTTGAACTTTACGCCTTTCACAGTGGGGTTTTCGGCACTGAGGATAGATCCTAAGTTTACAGTGCTTTGCAAAGCATCTTTGTCTTTTGTCAATTGTGTAGTAACGCTTTTCTCAGCCGTGAGGTCCGCACTAACTTTATCTTTTTCCGCTATGACGGTCTTGCTGAATGTATTCAAAGAGTCGATCTGAACCACGAAATGTTTCATGATCGAACGCAATGTTTCTGTTTCTTTTCTCAGTTTGGAAATGATGTAAGAATCGTTCTTGTGTTTTTCAGCCTGGATGATCAGCTCCGCAATCTCTGCTCTCTTTGCCTCCAATTCGGCTTGCACAGCCTTGTCGGATGATTCCAGTTTTGAATATTCATCCTGCAATCGCAAAAGATCGGTCTTAACGTTGTCGCGTTCCACTATCACTTCTTGTCTTTCCACTACAACTTTATCAGCTCTGTTCTTTTCTTTCCACCAAAGAAATCCGAAAGTTCCGTTTCCACACAGCAAAAGCACGAGGAAGATCCACAAAATTTTTTTGTTCGATTTTTTTTCTTCTTTATTCGGTTCCATAGTAAATGATTGTTTATTTTCGGTACTGCAAAAGTAAGAAATTTTTAGCCCGAAATGTTTATGCTGAACGACTTTATTTCACTGATATTCCCGCAAGTTTGTGTCTCCTGCGGAAACAGTCTGTACAAGAACGAACATACCCTGTGCACTTATTGTGTTTATCACCTTCCGAAGACCAATTTTCACCTGCAGAAGGACAATCCGATAGCGAAGATCTTCTGGGGAAGGATCAACATTCATGCTGCAGCGGCCTTTTATGGCTTCAACAAAGGAGGAAGAGTGCAGCGTCTGATTCACCAGTTGAAATACAAAGGCAGAAAGGAAGTTGGCTTTGCCGTGGGAAAATTATATGGCTATGAATTGAAAAAAAGTGAGCAGTTCAAAACGGTCAATGCGATTGTTCCCGTTCCGTTGCACCCCAAAAAGATTAAAAAACGCGGTTACAACCAAAGTGAATCTTTTGCAGAAGGACTGGCTGCCAGCATGGAACTCGAAGCTGACCTAAAAACTTTATTCCGTGCCCACGAATCCGAAACGCAAACTAAAAAATCGCGTTTCAGCCGCTGGCAGAACGTGGAATCCATCTTTCAACTGAACGACCTGAAAAACCTGGAAGGAAAACACGTGCTGCTCGTCGACGATGTGATCACAACGGGCGCAACGCTGGAAGCCTGCGCGCAAACATTGCAACGGATCCCTGGGATCAGGATCAGTGTGGCTACAATCGCTTACGCATCTAATTAGTTAATGGTTATTGGTTAACTCCGACTCCTTCTCAGCAATATCCGGAACTATTCGTGATCTGTAAAGCAGTATTCCTATCTTTGTACCTGAAATTTACATTAAACAATGGCTGAATCATTTGCTATTTCCGGAACAACAAAAAAAGAGAAGTATGAATCTCTGCTTCCACAGATCAAGGCATTGGTGGAAGGGGAAACAGATGTAACGGCCAATCTTTCCAACATCATGTCGGCATTGAAGTTCGGCATGGATTTTTTCTGGGTAGGGATCTATTTTGTGAAAGATCAAAGCCCTGCTCTATCCGAAGAAGAAGGAGCAAAAAAGGAGCTGGTCTTAGGACCTTTTCAGGGTCCCGTAGCCTGCACCCGTATTGCATTGGGGAAAGGCGTTTGCGGAACAGCATGGAAAGAAAAAAGAACTATCGTCGTTGAAGACGTAGATCTTTTCCCGGGACATATTGCTTGCAGCAGCGCTTCCAGATCAGAAATTGTATTGCCGGCATTTAATAAGAACGGAGAAGTTACTTTAGTGCTGGACGTCGACAGTGAACATCTCGCTCACTTTGATGAAACGGATCAACTTTATCTTGAACAATTAATGCGAGTGATAGAAAAATTATGATTCTTCCGGAATGAAAAACACTTCAATCGTCCTTCGTTTCCTTGCACCTTTGTTGCTCAGCGCACTGATCAGCTCTTGCGCACAAGTGCTTGCTCCTGGCGGTGGTAAAAAGGATACGACCCCACCCACCGTTTTAAAATATAGCCCCGACAGTGCCAAACTGAATTTCAACACAAAGAACATCGAGATCGACTTTGATGAATTCATCACGCTGAAAGATCTCAACAACCAGCTACTCATCTCCCCTCCCTTAGCAAAAACGCCTGAAGTAAGTGTGAAGAAAAAAACACTGAAGATCGACCTCGACAAGAACGAACTATTGAAACCCAACACCACCTACTGTATCAGCTTCGGGAATGCTGTTCAGGATTTAAATGAGAACAATCCCATTGAGAATTTTAAATACATATTTTCGACAGGTTCTTTCATTGATTCTTTGAACCTGATTGGAAAAGTGCGGAACAGCTTTAATCAAACGACTGAAAAAGGGATTTTGGTGATGCTGTACACCGATCTGAGTGACAGCGTAGTGTATAAAAGTCAGCCTGATTATTTTACAAAAACAGAAAAGGACGGAACCTTTCAAATCAACAACATCAAAACAGGCAGATATAAACTGGTGGCTGTCAAGGATGCCAATGCGAATTATAAATACGATGGTGAATCCGAAAGCATTGGTTTTACGGATTTGATCATTGACGTGAGTGAAAAACACGACCTCCTGATTGATCTGTTCCAGGAACCTGCAAAAAAAATTTACCTAAAAAAATACATTCATGATTCATACGGAAAAGTGAGTTTCTTTTTCAATCAGGGATCCGACAGCTTGAAGATACAAGCTCTGAATAACTACCAGAAAGGCGTGCAAGAATACTTGGAACATTCTAAAAATAATGATACGCTTATTTATTGGATCAAAAATTTTACAAAAGACTCATTGATCCTTCAGGTGAGCAATGGAAACAAAGTATTGGATACTGTTTCTTTGCAATTCATCAAGAGAGAGGACGCAGAAAAATCTAAAAAACATTCACTGAAATTAAAAGTGCTGAACAGTCCCGATGGCAATCAAAGTTTTGAACTGGGAGGAGAACTGAAGATCAGAATGTCGAACCACCTAACATTCAACTCTGAATTATTTGACGCGACATTGAAAGAAGACAGCACCAAGCGGCCGGTTAAAGTGCGCATGGAAAATTCCATCTTAACGGTCGTCGAACTGGGCGATTCGGTTTATACGGAAGGGTTTGACGAGAATAAACCCTACGGCATTGATGATAAAATGGTTGCTAGTTATGATCCGATCACCGGCTGGAAAGAAAACACCAGGTACCAGCTACTCATCCTTCCGAATTCATTCACTGATTTTTTCGGATCGGCAAATGATTCGATCAAAGTGAGTTTTAAAACGCGGGAAGAAAAATATTACGGCAGCGTGAAACTAAATCTAAACCTTCAGTCGGACGACTACCGTTACATCGTAGAGCTGCAGGATGAATCCGGGAATGCAGTCCGGACTGGCATAGTTAGAAAATCACAAGAGATCAACTATCTCTACCTGGCACCTAAAAAGTACAAGTTAAAAATGATTCGGGATGATAACGGAAATGGCAAATGGGATACTGGAAATTACCTGATGAAAATAAACCCCGAACCGGTGATCTATAATCAGGAGCTGATCAACATTCGTTCGAACTGGGATGCGGAATTGGACTGGACGGTTACCGAATAAAATCTCCCTGCGCCCCTCGGAGAAGCTATATTCCCCGAAGAATTACTTTATTTCAAAATCATCCGCGTCGTTGAACACGGGAAATTGTTTTCTGAAATCTTCCAAATCTTTCTGATTTAAAGTCACTGTTTCGATACCTTCTTTTCCGGATTCCAACTTACTCATCAGTTCTCCTTTAAAATTAAGTGCAAGGGAATCACCGGAATGAAAAATGTCATTCGCGTCCTTCCCGACCCTGTTTACGCCGATGGTATAACATTGGTTTTCAATGGAACGGGCTATTAAAAGCGACTTCCAGGGGTGAGACCTTTTCTCGGGCCAATTGGCGACGTAGATTAACACATCGTATAAATCATCTTTAGTATTTCTCGCCCAAACCGGAAAACGAAGATCGTAGCAGATCAATGGGCAGATCTTCCATCCATTCAATTCTACAATGAGCTGGTTCTCGCCTTTTCCGTAATGCTTGTCCTCCTCGCCCATGCTGAACAAGTGGCGCTTGTCGTATTTGCTGTAGTTCCCGTCGGGCTTCACCCACACGAGGCGGTTAAAATAATTTCCTCCGTCCTCGCAAATGAAGCTGCCGGTAATCACGCACTTTTTTTCTTTGGCTTTCGCCTTCATCCAGGCGATTGTGCTACCATCCATATTTTCTGCAAACTGCTCCGGGCGCATGCTGAACCCGGTCGTAAACATTTCCGGCAGCACGATCAGGTCGGTTGCTTCGGCGATGGATGCGATCTTCGTTGAAAGATCTTCCAGGTTCTTTTCTTTGTTCTCCCAGGCCAGATCGGTTTGGATGAGCGTTATTTTAAGTTCCTTCATTTTATCTTATTCAAAATTTCTGCTGCTTTATCCAGCGTTTCTTCCTTCTTAGCAAAACAAAAACGTAAAACATGATTGTCTTCCTGCTCGTGATAGAACACAGAAACGGGAATCGAAGCAATTCCGGATTCTTTGGTTAGGCGAACCGCATAGTCGGTATCCTTTTCCTTGCTCAGACCTTTGTAGCTTAGCAATTGAAAGTAAGTTCCGCGCGCCGGGATGAGTTCAAAAGCCGAACCTTTTATTGCGTTGATGAAGTAGTCGCGTTTTTTCTGATAAAAATTCCCCAATTCCAGGTACTGTTCCTTTTGCTTGAGAAATTCTGCCAAAGCATGTTGAATGGGTGTGTTGCATGAGAATACCAGGAACTGGTGCACTTTGCGGAATTCCGTCATCAAATTCTTAGGGGCTATGCAGTAACCCATTTTCCACCCTGTTGTATGATATGTTTTCCCGAAAGAAGAAATGATGAAACTGCGCTCGGCGAGGACTGGAAAACGGGCCACACTTTGGTGCAGATTTCCGTCAAAAATAATGTGCTCATAAACCTCATCGCTAATGATCAGGATGTCGGTTCCCTTAACGATTTTCTCTAATTGAGCCATGTCACCTGCCGTCATGATACTACCCGTAGGGTTATGCGGGGTGTTGATGATGATCATCTTTGTATGATGGTTGATCATCTTTTTCACCTTGTCCCAGTCAATGGAGTAACTAGGAGCCTGAAGCTGCAGGTAGATGGTCTTTCCGCCATTCAGCTCGATGGCAGGTTGGTAACAATCGTAGGCAGGTTCAAAAATAATGACCTCGTCCCCTTCGCGGATAACCGCTGAAATGGCTGTATAAATGGCCTGTGTGGCTCCAGCGGTGACAGTCACTTCGGTGTCGGGATCATATTTTGCTCCATAAAGCTGCTCCGTTTTCTCTGCGATCATCTCTCTCAGACCAATCAGTCCGGGCATCGGCGCATATTGATTGTTCCCTGCTTTCATATGTTTATTCACCAGAGCTATCAGTTCGGCATTGCAATTGAAATCGGGAAACCCTTGAGAAAGGTTGATGGCTTTGTGATCCGCCGCCAGTTTGCTCATTACCGCAAAGATGGTGGTTCCGACATCGGGAAGCTTGCTATTGATCATGTTGGGGTAGTGCATAGAGCTAAGATAAAGTTTATTTGAGAAAGTGACGAGATTTTTACTCGAGATACTTAGAAAACCTCGCCATTTAAAGCCGGGTTTGCTAAGGTCATAAAATAATTTATTTCCTTAAAAAAAGACTTATCTTTGCGGACTAAAAAATTTAAAAACAGATATCATGACGATTGAAAACAACTCTGTAGTTTCTGTAAACTATACACTTACTACAAAAGACACAGGCGAGCAAGTAGAACAAACCAGCAAAGAACATCCTTTCGTATTCATATTCGGCACAGGCGGTTTATTGGAAGATTTCGAAAACAACTTACGCAGTAAAAAAGAAGGTGATAAATTCGATTTTTTTATCGAGCATTCCCGCGGATATGGTGTACGTGACGAACAGCACGTGGTAATGATACCGATCGAAGCGTTTTTGGGTGAAGACGGAAAATTTGATGAAGAGAACGTAAAAACCGGAATCACTTTGCCGATGGTCGACAACGAAGGCAACCGTTTGTACGGAAAAGTAATGGAGATTACTAAAGAACACGTGAAGATGGATTTTAATCATCCTTTGGCAGGAACTGACTTGCATTTCGTAGGTGAAGTGTTGGAGATCCGTCCTGCAACGGAAGATGAGCTGGCACACGGCCACGTTCACGGCCCTCACGGTCATCAGCACTAAGTAAATCAATCAGTAGGCAATTGGCAATTCTGTCAATTGCTTGCTGTTTTCATATGACGTTCAGAACTCCATCAGAAGAGGAATTTTCAAAAATTCGAAACTACATCCGTGAGTTCGAGCTGGACAACCGCAGTCTGAAACAAGAAGAATTCACGGCCGCTTTCCGTGATAAAGAATTGGTCGGCTTTGGTCGTTTGCGCCGACACCCGGATTGCACAGAACTTTGTTCTCTGGGGGTTGTCACTCCACACAGAAGACAAGGGATCGGAAAAGCTATAGTCGCCCAACTTCTTCAGCGTAGCAAAACACCCATTCACTTGGTTTGCATCATTCCCGAGTTTTTTACTCCTTTTGGTTTTCAGGTCCTCGATACTTTTCCTACATCCATTCAGGATAAACTCGACTATTGCACCAGCGAACTTACAGTTCCGGAGCCTTATGTCGCCATGCTTTACAGCAAATAAACCTCAAACCCATCATTTTCGGCCATTTTCCATTTTTCTGAAAAGCTTCAAAACAACATTTATTGTCATTTAAACAATAGTTAAACACCGTTTGAAAGGCCAATAAATCCGATTTATGTATTTTAAAGCGCTTTAATTGGACTTTATTAACAAAAATCTATAGTTTTGTGTACTTATTAACATAAACTCGTTCGATTTATGAAAAAATTGACTTCCGATGAATACGATCAACTTCCGATCCGCGGAAAAGGCCGCAGCTCGCATGTTTTCAACTCCATCATCAATTTACAAGTAGGAGAAGCCGTTTTGATAGAAAAAAACGATTGGAACCGAAAAGCGAGTCCAAGTACTTTGGTCCGTTACATCGAAAAAAACCACGACATGCGCTTTACCTGCGGCTCTGTGTCAGGCGGAAACGGCTGGGCTGTGAGAAGAGTCGACGGAATAAAAAAAGAACAGGCGCAAAAGGAAATTACTGTTGTCACCTCCACCATAAACAAAGCTCCAGAAGCCGACCGCCTGCAGCTCAAATCCGACCTCGTTGTTTTTTACCTTGGACGAATGGCCTTTCACAAAATCGAGCGCATAGAAGATTCCATTAAAGCATCGGTGGGGCACTTTTGGAAAAGTGACAGCAATGTTGTGAAGGAATTGTTTCATGAGATCATCAAAAGTTTGGAGGAGCAAGGACACATAGTTATTGAGAACGGCAAGACATACATTCCCCTCCGTAGAAACTAGACCTCTTCCTGACCCCTCTCCAGAGGCGAAGGGAACGGCTCTGTATGAAAATTCTTTTTATCATGGCGTTTTATGATTTGCAAAAGACAGAAAGAAAAGACCTGGTTGACAAGATCAATCAGCAAATTCTATCCGAACTAAGAAGCGGCAAAACAAAATTCACGCTAGATCACCTTTCGGATGAAGACACCTACATCCGAAAAACCGCATACTTAGCAATCGGAAAACTATATTCCCTGCAGCAACCCTTACATCCCGCCATTTTCAAATTGCTTGAGAAGCTTTTCAAACACGAAGATCCAAAAGTCCGTCAAACCGTTATTAACGCAGCCGGAGAGATTGGCAAGACCGATTTCGCTTCTGTGGCTAAGTTGATAGAAAAAGGCTTGTTTGACGAACATCATTCAGTACGAAACGCTGTGATCGGTTCGATTAAAAAGATGGGAGAAAAAAATCCAAAGCCTGTGCTTGCTTTTGCAAAACAGCTCCTTCATCACCCCAACAAAGAGGTTCGCAGGGAAATATGTCACGGCATTGAGCTGCGCGGAAGAACCCATCCACAGGACATTTTACCGCTTCTAAAAGAATTGCAGGGCGACAAAACAGCTCGCGTGAGAAAAACCTTGGTACACGTAATCGGCCAGATCGCCTACAAAAAAGGATGTCTTGAAACTGTGGTAGAAGAATTAAAGAAGTGGAAAAACAAAGAGCTGGTGAAAGACGCGCTGGAAGAGATCATTGATGTGCATCACCGTTACCGGGATTTTTCAGTCAAAACGCAGGATGAAGCGATAGCTTATATTCTGAGATACTTTCCGGTTTAGAATTCTAATTGGGTGCGGATAACGAACAAAAACGGATATTACAGATGTACTCGATATCGCTAACCGTAACTTAAAACTTCAAACTCAAATCCTCTTTCTTTAGCAAACTGAATGAATTGTGGAAGTGCAAACTCCATGTTGCGCTGAGCCTTGTAACTGTCGTGAAACACAATGACAGAGCCATTTCGGACATGGTCCGTAACATTCTTCAGGCATTGCACGGGGCTGGTGTTCTTGTCGTAATCACCGCTGAGCACATCCCACATGATCACTGAATATTTTTTGTTGATCTGTGATAGTTGCGATTTTTTTATTCTTCCGTAAGGCGGACGAAAAAGATTGGATTGCACCACCTCAGCACACTTGATGACATTGCGAAAATATTGATTTCCGTGGGTATTCCAGCCATTCAGGTGATTGTAGGTGTGATTCCCGACTGCGTGTTTATCGGCAAGAATGCGTGCGTAGATCTCAGGATATTTTTTCACATTTTCTCCGACACAAAAAAAAGTGGCTTTGATGTTTTCTTTCTTCAGGACATCCAGCACACCGTTTGTGATCTCCGGAACAGGGCCATCATCGAAGGTCAGGTAGATCTTGTTTTCCAAAGAAGATTTTCTCCACACTGCCTGAGGATATAATTTTTGAAGAAGATAAGAAGGGCGGACAATATACATGCTGAGTGGTTAAGAAAAAATCGCCTCGGGAATTTTCCCGAGGCGATCCTGATTATCGTTGTCTGTTCCGGTTCGTAATCGGCAGGCCATAGTCCTGAACTACTTTCATATAGCGGTTCTGGAAATCTTTGGCCACCGCTTCCTGTTTGTAGAAACCGGCAAAGGAAACCAACTGCTCCAGAATGCCCTGGGCTTGTCTCAACTCACTTCCGTAATCCGCAAGTTGATCTCTGTCCAATCCGTAAATATAATTGATGTTGTTCTCATAGTTATCGAACAGTGTTTTAGCCAAAGCATTTGCCTTGTCCATAGCACCTGCCTGATAGTAACCATAAACAACGGAGTAAAGCGTTCCGTCGATTGGGCAATTATCAAATGGCGTTACTTCCAGACATTTGTCGAGGACTTTTATCGCTTTGTCTTTCTTCCCTTCGTCAACAAGAGCCGAAGCAAGTGTTCCCGAACGCTGACGGATGTTCAACACACAAGAGCTTAGAAACACATTGTCCAGAAACACTCCCGGTTTTTCCATGTTCCCCCATTTGAACTTGGTCATAAAATTCTCGTACATGATGTCGCTTGCCACACGTGTTTCTTGCTGTGATTCCAATTCGTTCTGTTTCACAGGAACCAAGCGGTAAGCCAACCCTTCCAATTGCAAATAAGGAGCAAGGTTTAGGTATGAACTTGCAGGCGCTGTTGCTGCAAAATAAACCGGACGTTCCCAGTTGTTCTGTGCTAACAAGTCCAACATCATCACGTCATTCTTCTGTAAATAACTGTCGGAAGTCGTTCCTTCCACACAAGGCGACCAGTCGATGCTTTTCACGATGCGATTAGCCAATGCTTTAGGCACGGTTCCGTTGTTCACAACAGTGGCGCTATCCACAGGAATGCTCATGTTCTTGGTAGGGAAGAAATTGTACCAGTCGGTTTTAGAAACCTGCACCAGGTGATCCATGTCTTCCATTTTAATGAATTCGATCAGGTCTTTCACATTGATGTTTCCCTTGATCTCTTTTCCTTGATAGTAGCTGAACAAAACCGCTTCACGTGTTCCCTGACGGTATTGGTATTTAGTGAATGAAAAAGGAACCGGCTCCGACTCGTAAGCTTTGTGTACCATCTGATCGATGTACCAATCGGTATTCAGGAGCTCGAGACAGATCACCCTTACGTCCGTGCGGATGCCTTCTACTTCCTGAACATACCAGAGCGGGAAGGTGTCGTTATCGCCGTTCGTAAATAAGATAGCATTCGGTGCGCAGGAGTTCAGGTAGTTCGCAGCAAAATCTCTGGCGATGTATCTGTCGGAACGATCGTGATCATCCCACTCTTCTTTCGCCATCAGGGCAGGAACAGCAAGCAAACAAACTGCTGTAGCAGCAACGGCACTCGTGGTTTTGTTCATCCATTTTCCTAAAAAATCAAAGATCGCCAACACTCCGAATCCGATCCAGAATGCAAAGGCATAGAAGGATGCGGCATAAGCGTAATCTCTTTCACGCGGCTCCATTGGTTTCTGATTCAGGTAGACAACAATCGCTACACCTGTGAAGAAAAATAACAATCCAATCACGGCTGCATTGCGTTTGTCTTTTTTAATGTGAAAATACAAACCGATCAATCCTAAGATGAAAGGCAATCCGTACAATACATTTTTTGCTTTGTTCTTATCCGCGCCATCGGGCAGGCCGGTCTGCTTATCACCAATATTAGGGTTTTCCAGCAAGGGCAAGCCGCTCATCCAGTTTCCTTCGGTAGCATTTCCATGTCCTTGTATGTCGTTCTGACGACCTACAAAGTTCCAAAGGAAGTAACGGGAATACATCTGTCCGATCTGATACTTGAAGAAGAATTTCAAATTCTCAACAAAAGTCGGGATCTCTTTGGAAACATTTTTTCCGGTGCTGGGATCTCTGACTGTCTTGTGCTTGAAATTTTTAGGGTTGGTCCACCTGCGGTAACCGGCCACGTGCTGAGGCTGGTCGCTCCACATACGGGGGAAGATGGTACAGAAATCTTTGTCGTAAATACGGATCGCTCCTTTACGGTCGTCCCAAACCTCGTATCTTCCTTTTTTATCATCTCTCACATAAACTGGGCTTCCGTCTTCTTCATCCACCGTAGGAGCGGAATAATATTGTCCGTACATGATTGGCCAGGTACCGTATTGCTCACGGTTCAGGTACGACAGCAAGTTAACCGCATTCTCCGGATTGTTCTCGTCCATCGGAGGATTCGCCTGTGAGCGGATCACCAAAATGATGAAGGATGAATACCCGATCAGGATCACCGTGAAACAAAGAATGATGGTATTCAGGATGGGCTTCACTTTTTGTGCGGTATAGCGTAATCCCCAAACGATGGCTCCGATCAAAATCGCAAAGTAAAGGATGGTTCCGCTGTTGAAAGGCATTCCCAACCCGTTGACAGCGATAAGCTCCATTTTAGCAGCTAGCTTCACGATCAAAGGAATAACTCCGGCTTGGATACTGCCCAGAATGACGATGGAGATGAAGCCCGTCAGAATAAGACTGTTGCGGGTGATTTTTTGATTTTTCTTGAAATAATAAATGAAAACGATGGCCGGAATGGCTACCAGGTTCAATAAATGGACACCAATGGACAAACCGATTAAGTAGGCAATGAGGATGATCCAGCGGTCGGCATGGGGATTGTCGTCCACTTCGCGCTCCCACTTAAGGATACACCAGAAAACGATGGCTGTAAAGAAGCTGGACATGGCATAAACCTCCCCTTCCACAGCAGAGAACCAGAAAGAATCACTGAAAGTATAAGCCAAAGCACCTACAGCGCCTGCGCCAAATACAGAATACATGTTACCGGTAGTGAATTCTGCTCCTTTTGCCACAACCTTACGGGCAAGAGCCGTGATAGACCAGAACAGAAAAAGAATGGTAAAGGCGCTGCACAAAGCCGAAACGGCATTGATCATCATCCCTACTTTAGAAGTATCTCCGAACGCGAAGAGACTGAAAAAACGGCCTATCAAGACAAATAAAGGAGCTCCGGGAGGGTGACCTACCTCTAGCTTATAGGCACAAGCAATGTATTCCCCGCAATCCCAGAAGGAGGCCGTGGCTTCCATCGTACTCAGGTAAGTAAAGGCTGCAATAAGGAATACAAACCATCCTATGATATTATTAAGACGTTGATAATTAGAGGTATTATTCATATTTCTTGCTTTTTATAACGCTTGCGAAGATAATTAATAAAATGAACTGGGTTGACATTTAAGGCCTAAAAAATGTTAAAGCTAAGTGAGGCTGTGGAAGGCTCTCCGTTGGAAAAAAAGACGCTAAATTCAAATAAAATTTTGAGGGTTAAATATATTTATTAATTTTGCACTCCTTCGCTGAAGCTTTGGAGTGCAATGCACACTAGTTTTAGCACAAATTAAAACTGTCCGATGGTGTAACTGGCAACACGTCTGTTTTTGGTACAGAAGAGTCTAGGTTCGAGCCCTAGTCGGACAACACTCAAAATGATTAACCCCTTGATTGTGAAACACTTTCAAGGGGTTTTTCTATTAATTAGCCGACATTTAGCCGACAAGTTTGTTTTTTGTTTAACTATCCAATATTACTGGCTAGGTAATTATCTATATCTTTAGTGCTAAGAACTTAATAATAATATGCTAATGAATAAAATTTTCTTTTTCGGGCTTTTTACTCAATTGTTTTTGTTTCCATTGCTCAGCACTGGACAAATCTCTATCAGTGAAAACAAAACAACCACAGCGAAGGTTGGTTACTATAAATACTCGGACTTTAATAAAGGAAACTGCACCTACTCAATAGACGAAAAGAATGACACCGCAATAGTATTATGTTGCTTAGACCAGAGATACCCATCCTTACAGCAATACGGATGCATAAGTTTCAAGGGTGGTTCTAAAGAATTAAATCAACTCTATGATGCTCTAATTGGATATTTCACTCAAAGAGACCCCTCAAGATCGGTTTAAACTGACCCCTCATTTCCAACTCCATTTTTCAGTTTAATCACACAGTGTTTTTTGCATTATTTGGCTAAGTTAGTTTT
>JBKJQG010000121.1:0-18572 GCA_046594925.1 Bacteroidia bacterium | reverse complement strand
TTTTATCCCGTCTTTGTAAAATTGAACACCTGGACCAGAGGGCGTGGTTTTTTCGGAGGAATAGGAGATGATAAAATACAAAAGAGCCAAGGCAATTCCAACGCTTACCAGGATCTGCCAGCTTGCGGAATCTTCTTTTTTTTCAGGCTGTTTTTTTTGCTGAGCAGAGGCTTGCTGCTGCTTGTATTGTGCCTGCTGCTGGGCAAACTGGTAAGCATTTCCCGTGTATTTTGGCCCGTTGCTGCTTGGCTTCTGTTGAGGTTGGGGACGGCTTCCGAAGGAGAGTTTGTAATCGTATTTTTTCCTTTTTTCAGGATTCGAAAGAACGCCATAAGCTTCCTGTACTTCCTTGAAATATTCTTCAGCTGCCTTGTTGCCGATGTTCTTATCCGGATGGTATTTTTTCGCGAGAACGCGGTACGCACTTTTTATTTCATCAAAAGTAGCACTGCTTTTTACTTCTAAAATAATATAGTAATTCTTTTGAGCCATTCTCTCTTCTTATTCTGTCTTAAAGGAAGCGGACATTCATGTGTGCTTTTGTCTTCTGAATGTTGACCTTTGAATTCTTAGGATATTTGATGGCAAAAGAAAGTTCAATTTTTTTCACTTCGCCCGGTTGTAAATTGTATTTCCAAACCAATTTTCCTGTTTTTGGATCCAGTTCAGCCTTGCTCGTTTCAATGGCATCCACGGTGATCTCACTTTGCATGGACATTGGCAATTGGTCTTCTACTTCGATCTGAACGGCTGTCTTTCGGTTGTTCTTTACCAACATCTCATAAGCGAAAGTTTCTTTGGTGGTGTTGCCCAGCACCTTTTTCGTGCAGAATTCTTTCACCTTGCTGCGTGTGACCAGCACTTTGTTGTCGCGCCCCAAAGAAAGATCTAACGTATCATCCGCACTTCTGGTAGAGATGTATGACTGACCTACGTATGTTCCTGCATAATACACATTGGCTTCTCCCTCTACCAGGTCAAGGTCTTCCCAGCCTGTGATCCGGGCCAACAGAAAAGCATCCCGATCGAGTTTGGGTGCACTGTAATGTTGGAAGGTTGCTGGTAACTTGTATTCGGTTACATCCACAAGATACGGCTTGGAATCGGCAGGAAAGGTGTATGGAATTTTGATCTCGAACTCTGCGCTTAACTCGGCTAGCTCTACTTCAACAAATTCGATTTTGGGTTTTGTAGCGAGTATTCTTTTTTGATCTTCTAGATTATTGTTGTTAGAGATCGAATTCTGAATGTAACCTTCGTTCGACTGGAACGCCGGCTCATAAGCTTGAGTTCTTTTTTTGCCATATAAACTTTTGTTAGTTGACGTCACATAATCGAGATTCCATGGAGCCAGATCAGGTTTGGCTGCGCTTTTTGATGGGTCGGCAGTCGACAATTTTAGTTTCACTTGATTCCAATCGATGCCGGTATTATTAAAAACTTTAGCGCGGTATTTTAATTCGATCGGAAGGTTGATGTCTTCTGCATGGAGGTCGTAGCTTGGTGCCCAGCCGGCATCGGTTACTAAATATTTCAGGTCGATGGTAGAAGATGTTTTTGCAGAAGCAGAAATGAGGACGGAAACCTCTGCTGTTGGCTGATTGTTCTTTGCATTCAGTTCATACAATTGCTGATTCATTTTATTCAGCGACTCTTGGATCGAGGAATTCTTCTTATCGAGTTTGGAAATTTCAGCGTTGATTTCTTTGATTCGTATTCTGTAAAAATCTGCAGCAAGTTTCAGTTCAGCAATCGCAACGCCTTTGTCCTGCCCGCCGATGGATTCGTTCTTCAACAGCATATTCTTTTCGGTCACATAAGCATCCCGGTCGTTGTTTCCCATCGTGATGCCCTCGTTCAATAGTTCGACCGAGTCTTTCAGTTGTTTGATGCGTGTGCTTTCTTTTTGACCGGCCATATAATTGATCGCATCAGAAATGGCAAGGATGGCAATGTCTCCAGAGGCATTGACTTGGATACTTTTAGTGTCAAGCTTCGGTGAGAGCCCCGTGAAAGTGATCTTGTTTCTACCCGGACTTAAGGTAACTGTTTTGCTTTGGCTCACTTCTGCTCCGTACAGATAGACAATGACGGACTGAACGGAAGTGGCAACTTCTTGATTGGTTTCTGTGGTCTGTGCAAGAACAGGTGTGAGGCTGACTAAAAGTGCAGCGGCTATGGAATTGATCAATTTATAGTTCATATAGGGCTGTTTAAAAAACAAAACCCTGACATTGCTAAACAACTCGTCAGGGTTTTATTAAGTGGGATAAAAAAATTATTTTTTTTCTTCGCCTTTAGGAGCAGCAGGAGTTACTTCTTTTAAATATACCTGTGAATAATCTCTGTAACGCATAGGGTTTGAGAACAAGTTGCGAACGTTTGATTTCACAAGGCGGTAGTTCTCATCGTACCATAACATCAGCACAGGAGCATCATTCATCATCAGTTGTTCTGCTTTTAACAAGTCTGCATATCCTTCTTCCTGAGTTTTTGCAGATTTTCCTGAATCAAAAAGTTTATCGAATTCGGGATTCTTGTAACGTGGAGTGTTAGGATAAGAAGGCATGGCTAAATCAGCAGGAACAGTTGCGCCGTATAGGATCCAAAGGAAATTCTCTGGACTTGGGAAATCTGCGATCCATGCAGCGCGGAACAATTCTGCGCGTGCAAATTTTGCATCTTCCATTTTTTGTTTCTGAGGAACAACTTCAAAATCAACGTTTACGTTCAATACTTCCATCAATTGTTTCTGAATCTCGAGAACAACATTTGTGTTTTTAGCACCACCGCTGTTTAATTCGATCTTCACTTTCGGAAATCCTTTTCCGCCTGGGTAACCTGCTTCAGCCAATAATTTTCTAGCTTTTTCAGCATCGAAATCATAGCCCGTTATCTTCGTTATGTCATAACCTTTGAAAGAAGGAGGAGAAATTCCATTGATGGCAGGACCATAAGCTTCGCCTTTCAATATGTCTTCCACGATCTTGTTTCTGTCGATAGCGTAAGAGAATGCCTGACGTACTTTGATGTTGTTGAAAGGCTCTTTGGTCATGTTGAATTCATAATACTGACTAGCCATTTCCGGTGAACGCTCCAAAACGTATTTTGGTGGTTTGTTTTGGAAATCAGCAATCTGGCTTTCTACCATGTCCTTGATGGACTCTGAAGGCAACCCGATTACCATGTCTAAATTTCCGTTTTGGAAATTGTCTAATTCCTGTTTTTTCGTTGGCAAGAAGCTGATCACAACAGAATCAAGGAATGGCAATTGATTGCCCAATGAATCTGTTCCGTGGTAATTGTCGTTGCGTTTCAGCAATGCCTTGTCGGTAGAACCGTTGTCAACAAACATAAACGGACCGGTTCCTACTTTCATGTCGGTGCCGTATTTGTCGTAAGCTTCTTTCGCGACAACGCTTGCAACTGGTGATGCCAGGGCAAACAGGAAAGAAGAGCTGGGAGAACTAAGGGTGATGGAAATGGTATAATCATCAGCGGTTTTGATGCCTTCAATCGAGCCGCTTGGCTTGCCTTTGCTGGCTTCGAAGAATTTATTAGCGCCTACCACACGGTCTTGGAAAGTAGCCGCGAAGTTTGAATTTTCCTTATTATCAGTACACAATAGTTCGAATGCGAACTTGAAATCCGATGCTTTTACTTCTCTTCCTTTTCCTTCAGGAAAACACTCATTATCCTGGAATTTTACTCCTTTTTTAAGGTGGAAAGTGTAGGTGGTTCCTGCAGCATCAATTTCCCATTTTTCCGCCAGGCTAGGCATGATTGAGAGGTCTTTCGGGTTGAATTTAACCAATCCTTCATAGATCTGGTTAGCAATGTGAGCCGACCCGATATCGGTAATGCCAGCAGGGTATAGGGTTTGAAATTGTTCTGTTTCGTTTATTCGCAAGGTTCCGCCATAAACTTTGTCGCCTTTTGCTACTCTGTCCGTTCCGCCTTCATTGGTAGAATTGGAACATGAGCTCAATAGAACTGCAGTAGAGAGGATAAAGAGGAAGGATTTTTTCATAAGATGTATTGCTATTATTGATAAAAAGCGTGTTTTGCTGTTAAAATTAAATGCAAGATTACTGCATCTTTCACAAACAAACAAGTAAATATACAAAAAAACTCTATTTTCAACCAATATCCTAAAATATTTGATTTTGTTTACGAGAGATGCTTTGTGTATGACAAAATTGTTTAAATTTGCGATGAATTCTAAAAATAATGATTTTTTATTTTGAAATTATTAAATAAGATTATAATATTGCGTTCGAAAATAAAGGGCCTCTCGTTTATAAGTTCTTGTTTTTTTATACAAAAAGTACGATGAAAAAAATATTGTTTACTGCTTTTAGTTTGATTGTTTCATCTTCAGTTTTTGCTGTAGGAGTAATAGTGCTGGAAGGAAACTACCAAGGAAAAAATCTATACATTCAAAATCCATTTGCCGGATCAGGAGTTGGTTTTTGTGTCCAGGAAGTCAGAGTTAACGGAAGCGTTACTACTGATGAGATCGCATCCAGCGCATTTGAAATTGATTTCAGAAACTTACAATTAAAGATAGGTGACAAAGTAGAAGTAAAAATTACGCACAAAGACGATTGCAAGCCAAAAGTATTGAATCCAGAGGTCTTGAAACCGAAGAGCACATATGAGATCGTTTCTATGGCCGTAGGGGTTGACAAGACTTTCAAATGGTCTACAAAGGGAGAAACAGGAAAATTAGCATACGTTATTGAGCAGTTTCGGTGGAACAAATGGGTGAAAGTAGGGGAAGTTGAAGGAAACGGGACACCTGATCAAAACAACTACTCATTCTTGGTAGCTCCTCACTCCGGAAAGAACCAATACCGTGTAAAACAAGTAGATTATACCGGTCAGCCTAAATTATCTAGAACAGTAGATTTCAACTCCACTTCTCCAGAGATTACTTTCAGTCCGGCTAAAGTTTCCAAAGAGATTGGTTTCTTCGCGGGAAGCGCGCCCACAGAGACTATGTTTGAGATTTACGACCAGTTCGGTAACATCGTGAAAAGAGGCTTTGCTTCTACTGTAGATGCGTCCAACCTGCCCAAAGGAGCTTATTACCTGAACTACGACAATAAAATGGGCGAGTTCATTAAAAAATAACCTGATCAACAAAAGATATTCAAAAATCCCGGTCCCGCATGTGCGGGATCGGGATTTTTTTTGCACCAACCTAAATCCTTGATAATGTTAAAGATAGAACACATCGGCATCGCAGTAAAGGACATCGCATCTTCCAATGACCTGTTCACCAAACTGTTTGGAAAAGCGCCTTATAAGCTAGAAGGAGTGGAAAGTGAAGGGGTTTCGACTTCGTTTTTTATGATGGGCGATAGTAAGATCGAATTGCTGGAAGCCACTACAGCCGAAAGTCCAATCGCTAAATTCATTGAAAAGAAGGGCGAAGGCATTCACCACATTGCTTTTGAAGTGGCCGACATTCAAGCTGAAATGAAACGTTTAGAGGCAGAAGGATTCACGTTGCTGAGTGAAACCCCTAAGAAGGGCGCGGACAATAAGCTGATTTGCTTTTTGCATCCGAAAGGCACCAATGGAGTACTCATTGAACTTTGTCAGGAGATAAAATAAAAAGTCCCGCTTTGCGGGACTTTTGGGTGGTACTGACTAGGGACACTTCGAACCAATTTTTGAATGATTACTTGGCAGTGAAAAGGCATATTTTAGGGCTTTAATCCGTAAAATACGGTTTTTGTGAATGCATGGCAGAAACAAAAAAACGTAAAGGGAGGAAACTGCCTCTCTTAAAAACAGCCTCCAGCCCTCCACCTTAAATCACAATATGAATCAAAATTCACAAACAAATTGCACCATTAATGTTGTGGTATAACTCTCTACATTGTCGCACTACAATTAATGATTTCCAATTAAATTATTTTGACTTTATTGCGAAATTTAAATAAATTACTCTACATAATACTCTCATCAAAAATAATTTTATGAACCATCTCCCCATACATTTTCTCAAAACTCTCCCCACAAAGGTTTGCAGCACCTTCATTTTTATTATACTTGATTAAAGTTTGAAATTTTTCTAATGTTTTCTCATCGCGAATTAGATCCATGAACTCACTATATTTTTCATGATTCTCAAAAAAATCACCTGCAAGCATGTGATGAAAAATGGTGTATGCCATTTTAGACTTTTGATAGAGAATGACCTTAGGGTCACCAACCATTGAAAAATTAAACTCTTCTGGCGAATAAAAAAGGCGAATGAATTTTTCGAGAAGATTTACCGCTCCGTTAATTTTTTCAAAAGCAGTATTCATTTCTGAATCTCCATTACCAGAAAATTTTTGATGGATGGCTTCTGTCACAAGCTCTGCGCTATGCATTCCAACATAAATCCCGCTTGAAAAAATAGGGTCAAGAAAAGCCCCGGCATCACCAATCATTGCATAATTATTTCCATATTTTTTTTCACAGTAATATGAGTAATCCCCAATGATTAATGTTTTATGCTCAAGAGTAGCATTTTTAAGAATTTTCTTTATAACTGAAGAGCGAAAAATTTCTTGGATGTACAAATCATTTTGCCAATTAGGTAAATCAGCAATCCCCATTTTTATTTTCTGCCTTCGCACAAATTTATTATCGATTACAATCCCAATACTTAATTGAGTGCTGCTAACAGGTATTACCCAGCACCAGCCTTTTTTATTTCCACCCAAATAGACAATTTTTATTACTCCTTCTTTTAATGAGGCATCATACTTTGCATTTGTCCAGTGATTAAAAATAGCTACCCTGTCAAGATCATCATATTTCCTTTTTACACCTAATTTTTTTCCAAGAAAAGTATTTTGTCCACTCGCATCAATTAAAAAACGTGCTTTAAATTTTTGCACTTCCTTTTTATAGATTCCAGTCACTTCAACCGTTCCATCAGGGTTTTCAAATGAAACATCTTTCACCAAAACGGCTTCTCGTACTTCTGCCCCCTTCCTTTTACTATTATCAAGAAGGAGTTTATCAAATTCCGAACGGATTACATGAAATGAAAGATAGCTTTCATCTTGAATGACATTTTTAAAGCACCATAAAGATTGATGATTTCCATTTGCGCTAACGAAACTCACACCAGGCTTTCGTGTTGCAATCTTTTTGAGATCATCCAAAAGCCCCATTTTTTTGATTGCAGTATACGTGAGAGGAATAAGTGATTCTCCAACATGTTCGCGTGGAAATTTTTCTTTTTCAAGAACTAAAACACGATATCCTTTTTCTGCTAACAAACTGGCTGAAGTAGATCCTGTTGGACCGCCACCAATAATTATTACATCATAAAGCTCCATATTGTTTTAACTATATATTCTACATCAATAATAGAGGCTATTTCAGGCTATATGCAATTAAAAAACGAAGGAGGGCGATCTATTGTTGCTACAACAATTTCTCATTCCCTCCAACGTAAACTCACAATAAGAACCAAAAATTCACAAACAAAAGGAAGCATTTTTGCGGTGATAAACAATCTCTCTAAACTATCACCCCCTTACAAAAAATACAACCCCACTAAACTATTTTGATTTTATTGCTACTTTAAATTGAAATCCTTTTTGCCACTCAAAATACCATCAATGTATATTTCTACTTTGAATTTTCCTTTTACAAGTTTAATATCTGTATCAAAATTAATGGTCATACTCACTTCCGCATTTTTATAATCCAGAGGTTTTGATGTTGAATAAACCTGCTCCTTATTTGCTGATTTATTTGAGAACTTATTATTTTGCGGACCAATAACCTTGTTGTTTGAATCATAAACAACCATGAAAACTTCTTTAGGCCCTGAATCTGCAACAGGATTTGCACTTATATCAAAAGTAGCTGCAATGCGATTAACTTTTCTGGCTCTAATGGTTGGTTTATTACTTCGTTTAGACACTTTATAATTAACAATTACCATATCATAAGCTTTCAGATTTTTAGCAAGTGCTAGTTTCGCATTCAATTCCTCAAGCTGTTGTGAAAGCGTGTTAACTGATTTATTAAGCGTTTTATTTTGCGCCTCTAATCTTTCGTTACCTTTGATATAATCATTTACTATTTTCTCGCAATCATCTCTCAACTTTTGAGACTCTTTGAGTTTTTTACGCAAAGAGCCTACACTTGCATTGTCTTTAACAAGCTTTTCGACTTGAATTTTGCTTGCGCTAAGTTCAGAATCCATGCTGAGAATTTTTTTATCAAGCTCATTGCTTATTCCTTTACAGGATTCAATTTCCGTTTTTGCTTGATTTAGTTCCTTGTCGACCAATAATTTCACAGACAGCAGTGAGTCCATTTTAAGAATGGCTTTATTTTTATCACTTTTGAGGCCACTTTGGACACCAAAAAATATCCCATTCCCAACTAGTAATAAAATCAAAAAACCTAAAAGTGCATATCGCATTGTTTTGTTTGAGCTCTCGTTCGTTTTCATAAAAAAATTATTTGCTTTGAATTAGTTTAAATAGTTCATCCAATTTTGGAGATAGAATTATTTCGGTTCTTCTGTTTTTTGCTTTTCCTTCTGCAGTTTGGTTGTTTGCAACAGGAAAGTATTCTCCTTTTCCTGATGCTGTAAGCCTTTTTGGTTCTAAGTTGTATTCATTCGTTAGTAATCGAACAACACTGGTTGCTCTTGCAGCACTTAAATCCCAGTTATCTTTATAAACAGCAGTTTTAATTGGGACATTATCCGTGTGACCTTCAATCAAAATATCCACGTCAAGACTTTTGTTTAATACTTCAGCTAATTTTTTTAATGCCTCTTTTCCTTTCGATTCCACATCAGCACTTCCCGATTTAAACAAAAGTTTGTCTGACATAGAAACATAGACTTTCCCATTTTTCATTTCAACACTAAGCTCATCTGCATTAAAACCAAGCAATGCATTTTTTACAATATTATTTAAGCTATTTACAATGGAATCTTGTTTTGCTATAATCGATTGCATTTCTTTAAGTTTCTGCTCTCTTTCTTTCAATAATTTTTCTTTCGCTTCAAGCTCTTTTGATTTGTTTTTTAAATCTTCCGTCATCTCTGCCAGCTTCATTCCTGAGGCCGTTGAGAATGCTTTGTATTTCTCATTCAGTTCTTCATATTCCGCTTTCGACTTTCTTACATCTTGTCCGAGACTAGCTGTATCTGCCTTTAACTGATGATTGGTTCCACACAATTCATTCCTTTCAACAAGTGCTTCTTTATAACGTTTGGAAGTAAACACATCATCTACTTTTCTTCCCAACTTCGTTTTTGTATTACATCCACATAATATAACCAATGCCAGTATTAATGCACAAATAAATTTTTGTTCTTTGTTGTTAATCATAATGTTGAATTCAGTTATTGATACGAATTTTTAAAAGGGGAAAAATGAGTTGGTATTCGATTCTGCCACGCCTATTTTTTCTATAATCAAGCCCTAATCCAATTCCAAACCAGAATTTCATAATGCTAAAGTCTTTATGAGTTTACTGGAAACGAAAGTACACTTCAATAATTAAAAACGAATTAAAGCGGCATTAAAAAGAGATTAAAATTTAGAAATGCCCGCTGACATTGCAAACAATGGACTACAAAAACAAGGTAAGAATTGGACTAAAGGGAGTTTTCAAATGGAAAAGTGATTTTAACAGAGGTGAAACTATTCACTTCTGATTCTATGGTCATTGTACCCCGGTGAAGAAAAACAATTTTTTGTGCCAAAGCAAGACCCAATCCATGTCCTGAATATTTTCTTGCATTTCCAGCCCTACAGAATGGTTGAAATATTTTTTCAATATCGGTTTTGGAAATCCCAATGCCGTAGTCTTTAACTTCCAATTCGATATTATTTTTATTAGCGTTAAACAAAATATTTACATCATGATTTGAAGAAAACTTGCAGGCATTATCAATGACGTTAATAAAAGCTGTTTTCAACAGTTGTTCACTGGCTAACATTATTAAATTCGTCTCTTCTTCTGGCAAGTTTACTATTTGAATATTAATTTTATTGTTTGGGTTACGTTTATCTAACTCCGTTTTTACTTGCCATAAAAGTTCATCAATTCTAACATTAGTAAGTTTAACACCCTCAATACCCATGTTTGCTTGTGTTAATTCAAGTAAGCCATTGGTTAGATTATTTAAACTTCTTATATCTTCAAGTACGGAAACAAGCACATTTTTATATTCTTCCTGGCTACGCTTATTCATGAGGGCAACCTCTATCTGACCTGTGATTGCTGTTAATGGAGTGCGAAGTTCATGGGATGCATTTGAAACAAAACTTTTTTGCATTTTGAACGCTTCTTCCAGCCGATCGAGCATTTTATTAAATGTTACGGCCAGCTGAGCAATCTCATCCGTTCCATTTCCTTCACTTACTCTTTTATTTAAATTGAACGCAGTAATATTTCCCACCTGGCCAATAACTCCCGAAATTGGATTAAGTGCTTGTTTAGAATATATCCATCCAGCAAGAGTTGTAGCTATTACACAAACAAGTAAACCAACGATTAGAATTAGTTCCAAGTTTCGGAGTTTACTTAAACCATACTGATCAAAAGCAGAAGCAATTACAACAAAGCGGTCATATTTGCCTGTATAAAGTATTGCTAAAACTTCTTTGTTTCCATTTTTGTATCGCAATTCTTTTTCTAGTCGAATTCTATCCAATAAGCTTTTTTGTTCATTCGTAGTGTCATTATCTACACTATTGTATATTTCTTTGTTCAAGTAATTATAGATGACAATTTTTTCTTCCGGAAGAGAGGTCGTGTTTTTATCAATAATTTTAAGCAAATCATGACTTACTTCATCCACTTCAATTAATAGTTTGGCTGTGTTGCTTGCTTTTTCTTGTAATCTAGAATAAAATTCTTGTTCGCGATATGTAGAAGAAAAATAATAAATGGAAAGTGCAAACAACACAAGAATAGATGCAACAATCAAGGTAAAACGTAATGCAAGTTTTGTTCTAATTTTCATTTTATTCAGATGCTTTTAATACATAACCCATACCAATGTGCGTGTGAATTAGTTTTTGAGGGTGGTCTTTGTCTATTTTTTTACGAAGAAAATTAATATATACATCAATAACATTCGTTCCAGTATCGAATGTTATTTCCCAGATGTTTTCTGCAAGTTCTATTCTTGAAATAACCCGTCCTTGGTTTCTCATCAAATATTCAAGAAGGGTAAATTCTTTTGCGGTTAGATCAATACTAAGATTGTTGCGTTTTACAGCTTTGGTATCAATATTTAATTCTAAATCTGATGCACGCAAAATATTTTCAGCAGAGTTAATTGGTGCATTACGTTTAAGCAATGCTTTTATTCTGGCGAGCAACTCTCTAAATTCAAAAGGCTTTACTAAATAATCATCGGCTCCAGTATCAAATCCTGTTAGTTTGTCCTCTGTATTCCCCAATGCAGTAAGTATTAAGATAGGAATATTAGGTTTCTGTAGCCTTACAGCTTTACAAACCTCATAACCATTAGCAAGTGGCAAATTAATGTCAAGTATGATAGCATTATAGCCTATTTGCAACGCTTTTTTTATGCCCACTGCACCATCATAAGCTATTTCGGCTTCATACTGGTTTTCTTCTAAGCCTTTTTTGATGAACGAGGCTACTTTTGGCTCGTCCTCAACAATCAGAATTTTCGGCTTTTTCATATTAGCAAAGTTCGCCCTTATTTGTAGATAATAAAAGGATATTTATACAATTTAATCTGTTTTTAATCCCCTCCAATGGCTGATTGATTATACTTGCCATCGTAAAAAAAAGGATATTGTGGAACTTTCAAATTTCAACATTAATAATACCAAAGTCTGGCTTAGTGTTCAGCCTCTTCAATGTTTCAAGAAAGGAACTCTAAAATTAACTGAAGAGAATGGTTTTCTTTGTTATTTCAATTTTTCTGCTCCTATATTTAAGATGGAAGGAGAATTAATTTTAGATGAAAAGAAAAGTCCAAAAATATTTTTGAATAAGGAAGAAATTGAGTTGTACGCAATGAATTATGTAAAAAGAAGAATGAATTTATGACCTCACATTAAAAATAGATTAAAATTGAAGTCCTACGTGTAATCGTAAATTCAATTGGTCTATTTTTGCTCACCAGATTAATTATTAAATAAAACTAAACAATAAAAAATCATGAAAAAGAAATTACTATTAATAATGCTTTTTGCCTGGATTGGAACTGCAGCTATTGCACAGGAAGGAAAAAAAATATTGAGTAACTCTGCATTGCAGGAAATTGCAGTATTAAAAGAACTGGCAAGCCAAATTACTTCTGCAGAAACAAATGTTGCTACAAGTTCAAGAGTAGGACTTGCTGAAGCTCAGGAAAAAGTAAATGCACTTTACATTGCTTATGAAAAAGAATTGGCAAATCAGAAAAGCATTCACGCAACAGATAAAAAATTGGTTGCTATCATAACTGAAGAAGAACTATTGGTGAAAACTAAAAACAAATAATCAAAAATCTAAAAAGATGAAAATAAAATTTACTTTAAAAGTATTAGTGATGGTTGCCTTAATGGCTTGCTTCACGATTAATGCAAAAGCCCAAGCTATAGCAGAAGGTTTTGATAACATTACATTGCTTACAGGTTCAGGATGGTTCATGCAGAACAATAGTGTTCCTGTTGGATCTACGAACTGGTTTCAAGGAAACGCTGCAACATTCCCTGCTTTCAGTGGAGCAACAAATTCATATATTGGTGCTAACTTTAACAACACTACCGGAACAAACACCATCAGCAATTGGCTGTTAACTCCTAACCGCACTTTCAAAAACGGAGATGTAATTACTTTCCGCACAAGAAAAGCTACACCGGATACTTATCCTGATCGCTTGCAAGTACGCATGAGCACTAATGGTACTAGCACTAACGTTGGAGCAGGTTCTGCAGCCGTGGGAGATTTTACTACACTTATGCTTTCAATTAATCCTACATTAGTAACAGGTGTTTATCCAATTGCTTGGACACAATTTACTATTACGGTTTCCGGATTATCTGCACCTACTTCAGGTCGCGTTGCTTTCCGTTATTTTGTTACTAGTGGTGGCCCTACTGGAGCAAATTCTGATTACATCGGAATTGATGATTTTGTTTACACTCCTTATGTTTGTCCTACATTAACAGTTGCACCAACTTCGATAACAGGTGGTACAGCTGGTGTTTCTTATTCACAAAGTTTATCACAAACGGGAGCTTTGGGTACTCCAACCTATGCAGTAACAGCTGGTGCTTTACCAGCAGGTTTAACACTTTCCACTTCAGGAATTTTGTCTGGAACTCCAACAGTAGTTGGAACTTTCAACTTTACGGTTACCGTTGCTGATGCAAGTGGATGTATGGGTTCTCAAGCATATACATTAGTGATTGCTTGTCCAACATTTGTATTTAGTCCTGGTTCATTTCCAAATGGAACAGCAGGAACAGCTTACAGTCAAGCTGTTTCAACAACTGGTGGAGTGGGAACAGTAAATTATGCTGTTACATCAGGATCATTACCAACAGGATTATCCTTGTCAGCTGGAGGCGCAATTACAGGTACGCCAACAGTTACTGGAACATTTAATTTTATGATTACTGCAACGGATGCAAATGCATGTACTGCTGCTACTACTTATTCAATTACGATTGTTTGTCCAACAGGTGGTGCAACATTAACAGTTTCTCCTGCTGCAGTTTGTTCTAATGCAGGTATAATAACTATTGGTGGTGGTTCTCCTGCAGGTGGAGTGTATAGTGGAACAGGTGTTTCAGGAACAACGTTCGATCCTTCTGCTGGAAGTCAAACGATTACTTACACTCTTGTAGATACTTATGGTTGTACTCAGGTTGCGGCTAATACAATTACAGTAAATACCGCTCCAACAGTAACAGCAAGTTCTAACGCTGTAGCAAACACAATTTGTTCTGGTGGTTCAGTAATTTTAACTGGTGGTGGTGCTGATACTTATGTATGGGATAACAGTGTGACTGATGGATTGGCTTTTGCACCAACAGGAACTACAACATATATGGTAACAGGAACAACAACAGCAACAGGATGTAGTGAAATGGCAATGATTACAGTAACAGTTAATACTTCACCAACTATGGTTGCGAGCTCTGATGCTCCAGGAAATACAATTTGTGAAGGAAATTCTGTGACCTTAATGGGTGGAGTTGCTGATACATATACTTGGGACAATGGAGTTATTGATGCAGTTGCATTTACACCAACTGCAACAACTACATACATGGTAACTGGAACAATGACGGCAACAGGATGTAGCGCAACAGCGACTATAACGATTACCGTTAATTCATTACCAGCAGTAACAGCAAGTTCAGATGCTATAGCAAATACAATTTGTGAAGGAGGCGCTGTAACATTAACAGGCGCTGGTGCTGATACATATGTTTGGGATAATAGTGTAACAGATGGATTAGCATTTGCGCCAACTGCAACAACTACCTACATGGTAACAGGAACAGAAACTGCGACTGGATGTTCTGCAATGTCAATGATTACAATAACGGTAAATACTTTACCTGTTGTTGACATTACGCTTTCTATGCCTATTATATGCGAATCTGCAGGAGTTGTAATACTTGATGGCGAATCTCCAACAGGTGGTGTATTCTCAGGAACAAGCGTAACAGGAAATACATTTGATGCTTCTATCGGAATAGGAATTTATCCTATCACTTATACTTACACAGATGTAAATGGATGTATTAATTCAGATAGTGATAATTTGCAAGTGGATCTTTGTACTGGAATTGCAAATGCATTAACTAACACAGATTTAAATGTGTTCCCAAATCCTAGCAATGGTTTATTTACAATTGTATACAATCAAACCATCAGTGGAAATCTGGTTATCAAAATCACTGATGTTCAAGGTAAGGTAATAGCAAATGAATCAATGACAAACTTTACAGGAGCTTACAAAAATACTTTTGACTTAAGTTCTTTAGGAAATGGAGTTTATTTGTTGGAAGTAACCGGAAGTCAAAATCAGGTTCACAGAAAGATTATATTACAATAAGAGAAGCAATTGGTTTTAATCATAAACGCCTTCGGAATTTTCCGAAGGCGTTTATTTATTTAGCAAGCGAAAATAATGGACAATATACCATTGGCTAAGAAAAGGGAATATTTGATTGGATATATTCTCACATACAGCGTTAATTCCGTAAAGGAAGAGTTAGAGAAAATGAGTATTGAGTCACTCGTAATGATAAAAGTGCAAATTGAACTCGAACTGGAACAAAAACTATACAATTGATATTTTTATGAAAACGCGACTAAAGTTGGTGAAGACATGGCAATAAAAGTATCCAATTTAAAAATTAATAACACACAAGTTTGGATTATCATCCAACCTCTTTATACATTTCATAGACAAACACTAGAGGCTTCCGAAGACAAAGGTTTTCTTTGTTATTTTAAACTCTCTGATCCTTTTTATTTCCAAGATGGAGAAATATTTAATTTCACAGAAGCAGAATTGATCTATGATAAAACCAACAAACCGAAAATATTTTTGACTGAGGAAGAAATTGAACTTTACGCTTTAAATTACATTAAGCGAAAAATAACAAATTAGTATTTGCTAAGTAATTTTTTAATACTTAGTCCCTGAACTAATATAGAAAACAGCACGATGCAATATGTGCTAACGATAAACAAACTGCTTCCTTCTACTTTGTTTGTAAGCGATAATGCCAGAGCGATAGAAATCCCACCTCTTAATCCTCCCCAAGTCAATACAGCTAAATTCAAACTTTTTCTTGGTTCCTTTCTATTAAATACAAAGAATGCCGGAAGGAGAGAAATATAACGTGCTACCAATGCAACAACTATAAATATGATTCCAATGAGGATGTAGTTTGTATCATAAGGGACTAAGAATATTTCCAACCCCATTAAAACAAACAAAACGGTATTGCAAATTTCATCAATTAGTTCCCAAAATTTGTCAACATACTCTGCCGTTACATCAGACATTGCATGTTCTTTTCCTTTATTTCCTATAATTAAACCAGCGACAACCATCGCAAGCGGTCCTGAAGCGTGAAATTGTGACGCAATAGAATAGCCACCTGTTACAACTGCGAGCGTAATTAAAATTTCTGTTTGATAATGGTCAATTGATTTCATCAAGAAATAGCCCATGTATCCTATCAATAAACCGATACCAATTCCACCGAATACTTCTACCGCAAATATTTTAAATATATTTCCAAAAGTAAAGGCCTCCGAACCACCAGCAATGATGGAATAAATAACTGCAAAAACGACTACACCAACACCATCATTAAATAATGATTCTCCAATAATTTCGGTTTTTAATTTCTGAGGAATTTTGTATTTCGATAAAATTCCAATGACTGCAATTGGATCAGTTGGTGAAATTAAAGCGCCAAAAAGAAAACATGAAATTAAATTGACATGAATACCAAACCAACCAACAATCCAATAGACTAGAAGTCCAATTATTAAAGTTGAAATGATGACGCCTAATGTTGCATAAGAAAAAACAGTTGCCCTTGCACCTTTCAATTGACCTATTTTTACATGCAATGCACCAGCAAACAATAAAAAGCATAAAATAAAATCAAGAACAAAAGCACTAAAATCAAAACCTGTTAAAAAATTTCTCAATGGAGAAATAGATTCTGGATTAAAACTTTCTATAGATTTTAAGGCAATACCCAACACAACACTCATAAGCATTACGCCAATAGTTGTGGGCAATTTTAGCCATCTGTGATTGATGTAACCAAAAAGAGCTGAAAGCGAAATGAGGATTGCGAAAAAGCTTAGCATAGACCATAAAATTAGCATTTATTTGCTATAAATGGCAGTGTTATATAAATAATGTTAAGGAGTAAAAAAGTAAATTCTGCGAATTTTTGTATTTTCGTCTTTCAATTCGCATCGATGGAAAAAAATCTAAATCAAACATTTGAAGAACTCCTCAACCGCTATGTAAATAGCATAGAAAAGAACTATCAAAGCCGATTCAAAAGAGCAAAGGACAAGGATTTTGTTAAAAAAGAACTAAACCAATATACGGATCTTTTTTACGCTATGATTAGCGAAACAGCGGGAACAGGAAAGATATTGGCAGTTTTTTCGGATAGGTATAAGAGAGGTGAGGATATGAATACAATCATTTCCCACTTAAAAAAAACATTCGGTGAAGTTGAAGACATCTTGCCACTTCGGAAAATTGTGGATGGTAAAAGGATCACTCTTTATTTGAGTGAAGAAGATAAGGCATTAAAAATACTTGCTTTAGATGAACGAAAACTTTTAAAGTTCCTAATAAGAGCGATTGGTCAACAAGAAATACAAAAACGCTTGCCGACCATGTTTGATGAGAAAAAAGATCTTACGGAGGGGAAAGTAAACTCTGTTTCGTATCCCGTTAAATGGACGAGCCAAAAAGACAACAAGAACGAATTTGTTCAGCTAATATACAGTCTGCACAAAGCAGGGCTTATTAACGAAGGACGAGGAGAGATTACCAAAATAATCGAGAAATTGGCAGAAGTATTTAAAATTGATTTAGGAAAAGGATGGCAAGCAAACCATTCCTCCAGTATCCATAGAGCAAAACAAAATTACCAACCACTCATTTTTCATAAAATACAATCGGCTTATCAGCAGTATATTTCGGAACAGCTTACTTTAAAGAAAAATAAGAAGTAGTATTTTACATCTTTTACGGATTTTGCTTTATTTCAAAAAACGGACGGTATTTTACCGTCCGTTTGTATTTTACGATGCTCCTTCTCCATCAGCATTTTACAAAAAATCTACCCCTATCCGGGCTCCTACTTGGTGCAAAAATCCAAAGTATAGGGCAATCTTCGCAGTGTAAAAACAACCAAAACCAATCAAGGTCTACAGTTATAACCAGAGAAAAAATTAAGAAAAAAATTAAGAAAATAAAAAGCATGAAAGAGCAAGAACAAAAAAACGAAACAGAAAATAAAAAACCGCTATCAGGCACGGAAGAAAAATCGGCATTGGAAAAAGCAGCGGACACTATTGCAGGAGATAACAAGCTCATGGGCGTTGCATTGAAACTCCTTCTAAGTCCATTAACAATGGTCATCGGTCTTGGTGGAGTGATCTATTGCTTATATAAAATAAAAATGCTCAGTACAGAAGTAGAAAAACTCAAATCGGAAAACAAAACTTTAATAGATGAAAAAGAAAACCAAGAAGAAGAATACCACAAATTAAAAAAGAAGTACAAAAAAATGAAGGAGCTAACTGAAACAGCAAACGAAAACAGTTTGTCAAGTTTAGGAATTGTGCCTTATCAAGCACTCCCGACCGAGCCAACAAAAAAGAAAACGTATAACACCGCATTTTTAGATTAAATAAACAAAACGTAAAAGTGGATATTTCACTCAAAGAGACCCCTCAAGATCGGTTTAAACTGACCCCTCATTTCCAACTCCATTTTTCAGTTTAATCACACAGTGTTTTTTGCATTATTTGGCTAAGTTAGTTTT
>JBKJQG010000335.1:0-18474 GCA_046594925.1 Bacteroidia bacterium | reverse complement strand
ATTTTGTTTCAGAACCGCAGAGGTTTTGCTCCCCAGCTGGAATGTAACATGTGTGCCTGGGTTCCGCAGTGCACCAATTGCTCACTTTGTGATAAGTCAGACTCACGTCGCAATTGGTGCACTGCGGAACCCAGGCACACATGTTACATTCCAGCTGGGGAGCAAAACCTCTGCGGTTCTGAAACAAAATCACTTGTTCCTTTTTCTCCAAAGCAAGCGTAACGGTATCCAACAGCAAGGGAGAAAAATGCGATTTCATCATTTTCTTCCTGGAAGCTTCTTTAACATCGGCAATTAAAATTTCCGGCATCTGAACTCCACCGAAACGTTTTGTCATTTCGGCAAAACCATATTTTCCCTCCAAAGCATTGAAATAACTTTCTATGCTGGGAGTCGCCGAGCCCAACAATGTTTTTGCTTTGTGAACGTGTGCCAGGTAAATACCGGCATCGCGTGCGTTGTAGCGCGGGGAAGGATCGTATTGTTTATAAGAAGTGTCGTGTTCTTCGTCGACGATTACCAAACCCAAATTGCTGAATGGCAAAAATAAAGCGGAACGGGCACCAATCACCAGCTTGAAATTGCCTGTGTCGGATTTTAAATTTAAAACATTGTTCCAAACTTCAACCCGCTCATTCTCGTTGAATTTACTGTGATAAACACCCACTGTTTCTCCAAAATATTTTCGGAGGCGGTTGATGATCTGAGTAGTGAGCGCAATCTCCGGAAGCAAGTACAAGACCTGCTTACCAGCTGCTATCGCTTCTTCAATCAACTTTACATAGATCTCCGTTTTCCCGGAAGAGGTAACTCCGTGAAGCAAAACAACATCTTTGGGCAGTCGGGAGTCGGGAGTCGGGAGAGCGGAGTCGGGAGTCGGGAGAGCGGAGCCGGGAGTCGGGAGAGCGGAGTGGCTTTTCAGTCCGAACTGTTCTTTGATCGATTCTAATATCTTTTGCTGATCTTCACTCAATGATGAAATTTTATTTTCATTTTCAAAACTGGCAAGACGTCCGACTTCGCGTTCATACAATTCAAACACATTCTTTTTTTCCAAAGAACGGATGGCGGCTTCTGCTCCGTCCACCATTTTCAGGATTTCGGATTTTCTCACCTCTGCTTTTTCCTTGGAGTATCTTTTCGAAAGTGTGATGTAAGCCATCACGGCATCCAGTTGTTTAGGGGCTTTTCGCTCAAGGGCTTCAAAGACTTTTTTAAGATTTTCTTCAACATCCGCATGTTCCGTAAAACGAATAAAACTTTCGATCTTGGGCTTGAACTTTTCTTTCAGTTCTTCCTGAATGAGTACAATGCCTTTGTCGATCAAGGATTTGATGATGGGATAGACGATCTTCTGGTCTATGATCTCCGAAACATCGGTAAGGGATAAAACCTGACGGATCTCCAGCGCATCGACAATCAAATATTCTTTGTCGCTCAGGTCGGCGCCCGGGATCTGTTCTTTATAGCTCTGATTCAGGAGCACTTTTGTTTCACTCGACAAACGCAATCCACCCGGCAAAGCCGCTACCATCACATCCCCGATGTTGCACATGTAATAACTGCTGATCCATTCCCACAACTCAAATTGTTTTTGATTGACTATGGCATGATCGTCAAGAATGGAATCGATGTATTTAGCTGCGTATTGTTTCGGGGGATTTTCGTGAATGGTTCGGATGAGGGCAGAATACAATTTTCCTTTTCCGAATTGCACGACCACTCTTTTACCAATGGTAACTGCATCGTTCCATTCAAAAGGCACACGATACGTGTACAAATTGGGAACCGATAAAGGCAGAATGACATCAACAAAATAGGTGCGGCGGCTCATTGAACAAATATACACACAAAGTATATTTTTAAGCTGCTGATTTGAAGGTGTGAATAACTAATTGTTCCTTCTGGATTCGAACTTGATGTTCTTTCCCAGAGTACCTCTTCTCCGCTGACGTTTTGTTTGTGTCTCTGTGATGGGCTTGAAATTTTCCACCTTTGCGGAGCTCGCGTCAATCTTAGGATACACGTCATCAATCTTTTCCAGTGTATCGATGATGAAAGGGATGTGCGCGATCGGCAGCTTGAATCTGATCCTGGAAAAACGCATCAACAGATTGGATTGAAAAGGGTCGGAAGCAATGGCTATTTTATTAAAGCCCAAAGCATTGGCCATCTGATAGGAATAGTAAATGTTCTCGGTGCTGTGCTCGGCTTTCTCCTCGGTAAAAATCTTTTCTTTGGGCGTTCCCAAAGCTTCTGCATACAAAGCCATCGCCTTTGCTTCCACATAAGGCGAATAAACGGCAGCACCTGAAAAGATCACATTCTTAGCAATTCCTTTTTCAAGAAGATAATCTGCCCAGATCACGCGGCCCTTCATCGCGGTGGTCCAGTCTTTCCCGTCGTAAGGACACCCAGGCACTATGACAACATCGTAAGGCTGGTTCTTTAAAGCACGTTTGAATAACTTCGGCGGACGGGGACGAAAAAACGTGCAGCTGCTAATAAAAAGTGCCGTTGTGATAAGCAGGAAAATATACTTGAAATTTTTTCTATTCATCTTATAAAGAGAGAATGTTAACCATCCGCATTAAATCAGGATTTACTTCCTGAATGTGTTTAACTGCTTTTTGGAAGGGAGTGAAAACAATGTTCTTATCGATGATTCCGACCATTACATTTTTCTTTCCTTTCATCAAGCCTTCCACGGCAGCGAAACCCATTCTGCTGCTATTTACGCGATCCATCGCAGAAGGGTTTCCTCCACGCTGAATATGTCCCAAGATGGTGACACGTGTATCATACTCAGGAAGCTCCTTCTTTACTTTTTCAGCAATGGCAAAGGCTCCTCCGGCTTCGTCTCCTTCTGCCACTAAAATGATCTTAGAGGATTTATCTTTTCTTCCGGTCTTTAATCGTTTGATTAGGTCCTTGGTATCTGTCTTTGTTTCCGGGATCATGATGCTCTCTGCTCCTGCACCAATTCCTGCTCTCAAAGCTATTAAGCCGGCATCGCGACCCATCACCTCAACAAAAAACAAACGGTCGTGGCTCTCTGCTGTATCTCTTATCTTATCCACTGCATCCACAACGGTGTTTATAGCTGTGTCGTAACCGATGGTGAAATCTGTTCCTACTAAGTCGTTGTCGATGGTACCCGGACAACCTACAAAAGGTATTTTGCACATCTTGCTGAATTCCAGGGCGCCTTTAAAGGAACCGTCTCCTCCAATCACTACCACTCCATCGATCTTGTGTTTTTTTAAATTGACGAGTGCTTTTTTCTGACCTTCTTGTGTCATAAAATCTTTGCTCCTGGCGGTTTTCAATACTGTTCCTCCACGGTGAATGATATTAGCAACCGATTTCGTTCCCATAGGAAAAAACTCATTGTTGATCATCCCTTCGTACCCGTGCATGATGCCGACCACTTCGATCTTATGATATAAGGCGGTGCGGACAACTGCTCTCAAACAAGCATTCATTCCCGGAGAATCTCCTCCTGATGTTAATACGGCTATCTTTTTCATTGGTACTTTTTCTGATGCGAATTGCGAATCCCGATAGCTATCGGGACAAATTTTACGAACCTGTGTTTTTATCAGTTCTCCTCACTCCGCTCTCCCTCCCGATAGCTATCGGGATCCGCTCTCCCTGCTATCTTATGAATTTTTTTAGTTCCTTCATACATTTCAAATTTCATAAAGCGACATTCCAATGGCCCGTTGTACAATTGAATTTTTCTGGATGGACGAAGACCAACGTGTTTGAATGCTTCCATGTTGGAACTCAAGATCCAACAATCGTAACCTGAGAAATTTTTCTTAAAGGTATCTCCCATCATCTTGTAAAGTTCATCGATATTGTCCTTGTCCATTCGTTCCCCATAAGGCGGATTGATAATGACCACACCCTTTCCGGAAGGGACTTCAAAATCTTTCATGTCGACATTCTTCACAGAAACGATGTCGTCTACTTTTGCATATTTAATATTCTCTTTTGCTTTTTTTGCAACATTCGGTGAAAGCTCTCCGCCTAAAATTTTCTGCTCGTGGTTGGTAATTTTATTTACTGCTGCATCAAAAATCGTGTTCCACAATTCTTCTTCGTAGGGAAGAAATTTATTCCAGCGTTCGAATCCAAAATCTTCACGGAAGTATCCCGGAGGAATGTTGTTGGCAATCAAAGCGGCTTCAATTAAAATGGTTCCGGAACCACACATCGGATCGATGAAGTTCGTGCGTTTGTCCCAGCCGGTAAGCAAGACCAATCCTGCGGCCAATACTTCATTCAAAGGAGCAAGGTTTGTTTTGTCGCGATACCCACGTTTGTGTAAAGACTCTCCCGAACTGTCGAGCGCCACGGTACAAGTATCTTTATGAATGTGGAGGCTGATCCGTAAAGTTGGTTTATCGAGATCCACAGAAGGACGTTCTCCGTGTTTGGCGCGGAATTGATCCACGATCGCATCTTTTGCTTTTTGGGAGATGTACTGAGAGTGGGTAAAAAGATCAGTACTCAGAACCGTATCAATCGCAATGGTGTCGGTGACATCCATATAATCTTCCCAGTTGATTGCCTGGATTCCTGCGTAAAGTGATTTCTCATCACTTACTTTGAATGTCTTGAAAGGGACAAGGATTCTTAATGCTGTGCGCAGACATAAATTGGCCTTATACATAAAGCCTTTGTCTCCCGAAAAGCTCACGGCGCGGTTGTGGATCTCCACATTCCTGGCTCCTATTCTTAATAATTCCTGGGATAATAATTCTTCCAAACCAAAATTGGTCTTGGCGATCATCTTTATGTCATTCTCGTCCTTCATTGGTGCAAAGATAGCCAATTGCCATAAAAAGTACCATTCTGTCCTGTTTTTGTCCAAACACCCTTAGAGAAAGACCTCCTACATTTGTACCGTATTCATTTCTAAACCTTGAAACATGAAAAAATTAATCATCGCATTTGCAGTCCTGACAAGCTTCAGCAGCAATGCACAGACCTTAAGCAATCCAAATTTTGAAAACTGGGCAGCAACGCCGGGTTATTATGCCGATACTATGCCTTTGAACTGGTGGTCGTTCTATTGCAATACCGTTCATCTGACAACCGATGCATCCGCGGGAAGCTATGCAAGTAAGATCCAGGGCTGGTTCTCTTGCGGCATTGCTCAAGGCATCATGGTGAACGGAACAGCTCCCGCGACTTACGGAAGCTTTATGGATGCGGGGACTCCATTTACATCAAAGCCAACATCCATCTCCGGGTTCTATAAATATACAGATGTGACAGCAGGCGATTCAGCCGAAGTGACCATCATCCTAAAAAGGTACAACATCAGTACGATGCAGCGGGATACCATCTCCTACTCAACTCAAGCTTTGCCTGCGAGTGCAGGGTATACCCTATTCACAGTGACGATGAACGACTTGCTGCCGGGCGTGACTCCCGATTCCATCATCATCATGTTCAACTCCAGCAAATACCTGATGTTCGACATGACCACCATGGCTTTGCCCATTCTATATGTAGACCGGATAGTGATGCCTGAAACTCCGAGTACAGCGACTGGGATCACTGAGCAGAACAACACTCTTTTCACATCCACCGTGTTCCCGAATCCATTTTCAGGGACCGCTTCCCTGGTAATCGATGCGGATGTAAATCAGCTGAAGTCGGCTGTGGTAAGTATCTTCGACATGAGCGGAAAAAAGGTGAGCGAGATCAACAACCTGAGCAGCACTACCGTCATTATCGAGCAAAACAGCCTTTCAAAAGGAAACTATCTTTATGAGGTAAGCACCGACACAGCTTTATTGACCAGGGGAAAATTCATAGTTCAGTAGTTTAGTTAGATTTAGAGCAAAATTGCCTTTCGGAACCATCCGAAGGGCAATTTTTATTTAAAGAGAGGCCGTTCCGAACAAAAGATCAAATCACATCAAACTAACTCATAATCAGATAGTTTCAAAAGTTTATTTTTATGCCATTTTCCCAAGCCCAATGAATACGGGGATTTCACAAATGCGGAGGACGTGCAGTATTGGTGAAATAATAAAAATATGCAGACGAATTGTTTGATTTATTAGATAAAGTATTATTTTTGAGCATTAATTTTAAAAAACACCAATAAAACCCATAATTGAAATGAGATTGAAATTTATCACATTTAGAGGAGCCTTTTTATTCCTATCGGTTTCGGCATTATTTTTAGCAGGCTGCAGTGGCGGTGAAGGAAAAGACCCGGATGCACTGCCTCCTGTAGACAGCACTCAGACCACCATTTTGAATGTTAACGGCGAGATCTTCAGTATTCCTTCTCCTATTCAAACTGCATTTCTGATTAAAGGAAGCGGTGCTCCATACAGCAAAGAGATCCTTAACCCTTCCAATAAAGCATCCGACTACTCCACAAATTTCGCAAAAGCGCTGAACTTGGGTATTTACGGAGCTGATCTTGGATATGTGACCATTTATGACCAGAACCAGGATGCTATCGGATACTTGAATTCTGCTAAGAAATTAGCTGATGAATTAGGTGTTTCAGGAGCATTTGATGCTAATACAATCGAGCGTTTCGCTAAGAATCTCGGAAACAAAGATTCTATGTTGGTATTGGTGGGTGTGGCTTACCGCTCCAGCGATGCTTACCTGAAAAACAACGACCGTAGCGATGTGAGCGGATTGGTGCTTGCAGGCGGATGGCTAGAAAGTCTTCACTTTGCTACCAACGTTTACAAAGCAAAACCAAACGAAGAAGTAAAACGCAGGATCGCAGAACAAAAAACATCTTTGCAAAGTCTGATCAAGTTGCTGACACAGTTCTACAGTCAACCTGAGTACACCGAGTTCATCGACAATTTAAATGATCTTTCCACGGTTTTTGATGGCGTAGAGTTCAAATACACTTACGAAAAACCAACTACTGACGCTGAAAAGAAATTGACAACTATCACCAGTAAATCGGAAGTGAACATCACTCCTGAGCAAATTGAGTCAATCACTCAAAAAGTAAAATCAATCAGAAGTCAAATTGTAGGTTAAGCGAGAGTATTCACTCACTCACTCGTCAAATAAAAATTTATAACAGAAATGAAAAAAGGAATTTTAAAATTAGTTTTAGTTGTTGGTGGATTCATTACAGTAAACAGCGCATCAGCTCAAATTGCAGACACAATTGCTAGCCAGTGTGCGAAACACCTGGAAAACACGTTCATCTCTGACGGTCAGCAATACCGTGCCTTGTTGATGAATGCTGATGAAACAGCCGAATTTCATACGACACTTTACGGAGGAACCTTATACCGCATCGCTGCCTGCAGTGGTCTGTCTGATGGAAACCTGGTCTTCTCTGTATATGATTCAGAAAGAAACCTGTTGTTCACCAACAGTGAATTCAAAAATGCACCGTTCTGGGATTTCAAGATCACCAGTACATTGGACTGTGTAATTGAAGCAAAATTAAGCGGAGGAGCGCAAGGTTCCGGAAGAGCAGTATTATTGATCGGCTTTAAACAACAAAAATAAAACCTTACAAAACCTTATTTAAAAGGCATTAATTACTGCGGTATTAATGCCTTTTTTTTAAAACTACCGAAACAATGAGTGAAAGAATATTAAAAGCCTTGATGCAAATGTTTGCAATTATTGCAAGGGTTGATGGCATCAATGATAACGGCCGACTGATCGTACAGTCCTTCCTGAAGCAGCAGTTGAATCAGGAATTAGTGGATCAGTACTTAGCCATCTTTGATGAATTCTTAGAAGCACATCATCAGGTTACCAAAAAGAAGGACGGAACCGCAAAACGTACTTCCCTTAACTCAGTTAAAGTATTAAAGATCTGTACCCAGATCAACGGGGAGTTGACACAAGTTCAGAAAGTGGTTGTGTTGATTCGTTTGATAGAATTTATCAATTCAAATACTGAGATTGCTGAACAGGAAATGGAATTCGTTACCACGGTGGCGGAAACATTTAACATTGAAGACTCCGAGTTCAAACGCTGCATGGCATTTGTGAGAGCAGGCGTGGACAACATTCCTGAGTCAACTCAAATCCTGATCATCGACAATAAAACATCACACAGCTTCAAAGAAACAAAACACATTTATGCAGAAGGGGTAACCGGACAAGCACGTGTGTTGTGGATCCACAGTGTGAACATGTATGCCTTGCTTTATTATGGCAAGAGCGATATTTTATTGAACGGGCAATTACTGACACAAGGGAAAGTTTTTATCCTGACCCCGGGATCTTCCTTAAGAAGCTCAAAAGTAAAACCGGTTTATTACTCCGACATATTAAGTTCATTCATGAGCGATACTTCCAAAGCGAAAGTATCTTTTGTAGTGAAAAACTTAGAATACAAATTCAAAGGCGGGAAGCTTGGCTTGCGCGACATCAACTTCAGTGAAGATTCCGGAAAACTGATCGGGATCATGGGAGGCTCAGGTGCCGGTAAATCCACATTGCTGAACGTATTGAACGGAATGGAGACACCGAGCGGAGGTTCCGTGAAGATCAACGGGATCAACATCCACTCCGAGAAAGCAAAAGTAGAAGGCGTGATCGGTCACGTTTCACAGGACGATTTGCTGATTGAAGAACTTAGTGTATTTCAGAATTTATTTTACAACGCCAAACTTTGTTTCGGAAACAAGACAGACGCCGTGATTACCCAAATGGTGACGGATGTATTGACCAGCATCGGTTTGATCGAAACCCGCGACCTGAAAGTAGGAAGCCCCTTAGAGAAAACGATCTCCGGTGGACAACGTAAGCGTTTGAACATTGCACTCGAATTGATCCGTGAACCTTCTGTATTGTTTGTGGATGAGCCGACTTCGGGTTTGTCGTCCCGCGACTCGGAAAACATCATGGATTTATTGAAGGAACTTGCCTTAAAAGGGAAGTTAGTTTTTGTGGTTATCCACCAGCCGTCGTCCGACATCTTCAAGATGTTCGACAAACTGATGATCCTCGATGTGGGCGGTTATCCTATCTATTACGGAAATCCGGTCGACTCGGTCATCTACTTCAAAACTGTTGTGAACCACGTAAACAGTAATGAAAGTGAATGTATTGAATGTGGTAACGTAAACCCTGAACAGGTCTTCAACATCATCGAGTCGAAGGTACTCGACGAATATGGTAACATTACACGCAACAGAAAAGTTTCTCCTCCGGAATGGAATGGTCATTACAGAGAGAAAATAGAAAAGTCCATTGAAGAAGTAGAAGCCATCACCGAGATTCCTGAAAGCACATTCAAGATCCCGAACAAATTCAAACAATTCAAAGTGTTCATGACGCGTGACGTTTTGTCGAAGATGACGAACACGCAATACATTTCCATCAACTTCCTGGAAGCTCCGCTATTGGCCTTTATCTTGGCTTATTTTATCAAGTTCGTCAATTTGGATCTTAGCAACAAAGTAGGATACACTTTCCGTGAGAACGAAAACATCATCATTTACATGTTCATGGCAGTAGTAGTTGCTTTGTTCATCGGATTGACGGTGAGTGCCGAGGAGATCATCCGCGACAGAAAGATCCAGAAACGTGAATCTTTCCTGAACTTGAGCAAAGGAAGTTACTTGTGGTCCAAGATCATCATCATGTTCACTTTATCAGCCATTCAGGCCATCCTCTTCATCTTGGTTGGTAACTATGTATTGGAGATCAAAGGAATGACCGGCGAGTATTGGGTACTTTTGTTCAGTACCTTCTGTTTCGCCAACATGTTGGGCTTGAACATTTCTGCAAGTTTCAACTCTGCCGTTACGATCTACATCTTGATTCCTATCCTCATCATCCCGCAATTATTATTCAGTGGTGTGATGGTGAAGTTCGACAAACTGAATCCGATCATCACTTCACAAAGCCACGTTCCGTTGGTGGGCGACATGATGTGTTCCCGTTGGGCATTTGAAGCTTTGGCTGTGAAACAGTTCAAGGATAACAAGTTCACCAGAAAAACTTACAAGTTCGACAAAGCCATTCACATTGCCACTTATAAAAAAGATTACTGGCTGACCGAGATGGCCAAGAAAATCGATTTCTGTGAAAGCAATTACAAAAAACCGGAAAACAGAAAAGAAGTAGAAGCGGCATTGAAGATGATCCAGAACGAGATCCGCAAAGAGCTAAAAATTCCGGGCAACGAGAAATTAAAATGCGGAGGATTGGAAAACCTGAATATGGCTGCCTTCAATCCGACCGTTGCTAACCAAGTGCGCGAATTTACGAACACTACATTGAGAACCGTATATCTGAACAATTTCAAACGCGCTACAGCACTGAGAGAGAAAGAAGTGAATGCGATGACCAAAGATACCGTTGCAAGGGCTCAGTACATCAAAGACAAAAACGATTACGAGAACGAAAGTCTGCAAGACTTAGTAACGAACAGAAATACACCTTACCGTATTTTGGACTTAGATGGAGCTTATGTTCAGAAGATCGACCCGATCTATCTGGATCCGGTGGATTCCGACATGGGAAGAGCACATTTCTTTGCACCTCGTAAAAAATTCTTCGGAAAATATTACGACACCTACAACGTGAACATTTGTGTGATCTGGGGAATGTCCATCCTTCTCGCCATCACCTTGTATTTCGATGCCTTGAAAAAACTGATCACGGGTCTGGAGATCTTGTTCAGTAAGTTCAGCAGAAAGAAAGGACGTTAAGAGCACATTCATTAAAAAGAAAGCTTCTTTCGAAAGGGAGAAGCTTTTTTTACTTTTTGGTTAGTGTCTAGCAAAGTATTTTAACTTCTCGCGCTTCTTTGGAAATCTGCTATTAGTAATTCTTCAATTTGGAGATCTTGATCACAACATCGACATCGCAAGAACTGGTTATATTGGTATCACTAGCATTCGAACCGTGCAAGTAAATGTCAAAATCCTGTGGCCCTAGCAAAAATTATATTTTATTTTTATCTCTATCTCAGCTCATTTATGCAAAATTCTGATCGCATTACGAACTCCTGTGTGCGTATTAACAACTACTCTTTATTGTATTTGAAATGCGATTTGCTAAAATGCTCAAGTTATTTAGTCTTTTTAAAGGTAAATGTGCTGATGCTAGCGGCTTTTCAGTTCGAATCGATACTTAGAATGCCATATACGTTTCTAACCAGGTAACCTTGGATATTTCATTTATTGTCATATATTTAGCCTACCTACTAACTGAAAACTCATTCGTTATGAAAAAAATCTTCGCGATCTTTAGCTTTACCTTAATTTGCTTCTATGCGAATTCGCAAACAACTTGCTCGACCGCGATTTCTCTCGGTTCGGGAAATATCTGCAAGGATAGTATTGTAATGACGGATTCCGTTCTATGGTACAGCTTTATACCAGATTCACCGAGAGTTTCTATTTCTTTTTCGGGATCTCTGCCTAATTCAGTCACTGTATACTCGGGCAGCTGCAACTCGCTCAACCTTATACAATTTCAAACCTTTTCAGAATCGGAATTTATTTCAGGAGTCTATAGTCCTAGTTTTGTACCAGGAAATACATATTTTTTAAAAATTTCCGGATCCATTTCACTCCAGGTCAGTTTTTGCTTGTCTAATAAATCCCTTGCTTCTCTTTGTCCTCCTTTATTTTGTCAACAAGTCAACGATGGAGGCTTTGAATCGGTACTTTCTGGTTATGATGCCACCTATCCCTTTTCGATTGGGGATGTTCCTTGCTGGAATGCTGCTTTTGGTAGTCCAAATATCTTTGTGACTGCACCCCATAGCGGTTCATACTATGCAGGAATGTGGAGCAACGGTAGTAGTGGAACCGTAAACGGTGAAGGAATATATACGCAGGTGAATGTTATCAATGGCGTTAGCTATATACTTGATTATTGGGAAAAGGTGATAATTTTACCTGGGTCTGCGGCATCAGTTGATAATGTTTCCGTTATGCTCGGGAATGCTGGTACGTCTGGTATCCCAGGGCCAACAGTCATAACTCCGGTGCCAACAATTCCTGGACTGTCTATTTCTACCACCACTGGATTGACTTCTACGGTCTGGGTAAACCGTACTATAACTTTTACCGCCACCGGCAATTATAACCAACTAATTTTTTATCCGAAGCAGAACAATGGAAGTCCACAGTCATGGGTGGGATTTGATGATATTACACTTACCGCAATTAATACTCCAACGGCCTCTACTTTGGCTCAAACTATTTGTTCGGAGCAGTTTACTTCGATTAATTTGATGAATCCTGCGGGCCCTCTTGCGTGGACGTCGGTGGCATCGGGAGTTACCATAGTGGGAAGCCCAAGTGGCAACGGTTATAATATCATACAACAATTAATTACAACAGGATCAACTCCGGGGACCGTTGTTTATACCGTAACGCCTTTAGGTTGTTCTGGCCCGACCCTGACGATTACAGTTACAGTCAATCCTAAACCTGTTCTCACACTTACAACAATCAATGATGAATCTTGTCCGGGTAAAGGAGATGGTTTGATCACTGCTTCCGTAACATCAGGGACGCCATCCTATTCATATTATTGGAGCACCGGGGCAACTACATTGACCAGTTCTACAACCAATTCAATTAACGTTACGGGCGGAACATACACTGCCTATGTAACCGACACGAACGGATGCTTTACGACTACCCAGACGGCAGTGGTCGCCACTCTACCACTCTTCGCAGCTCCAGTCATCTCGGGTGATGGAACAGCGTGTTTGTCCACGGCCTATACTTATACGATCAACAATTATGACCCTGCACTGACATACAGCATGCCTGTTGTTAGCCCTGCATCTGCGTATACCAGCATTAGTGCAGTGAGCGGATCAGGAACATTTACCATCAACTGGACTACGAGTGGGAGTGTAACAACCGGAGGAACTATTTCTGTTACGGCAACTGCAGCAAGCGGATGTACCAATACAGGAACATTCACTGTATATCCCTGCTGTTATAACGAATTCATTCTTGTGGTTGTCAATGCCAGTTCCAGTTCACTTCCCAATCCTTATGTAGGTGGATCAATAATCATCAACGGAACACTGACCATCAATACTAATTTTACTTTTAAAGGAACAGACGTTCGCATGGCCCCGGGAGCCAAGATCGTTATTTCTCCTGCTGGTGGGCCAAAGACCCTCACCCTTACCAATAACGGGGCGACAAAGTGTTATGTGCATGCGGGTTGCAACGTGATGTGGGATCAGATCAGTGTGGGAGCAAATCAGACATTAGTAGTTGAGAACAACACTCGAATTGAAGATGCAGATAGTGCCATCGTTTCAGAGAATGGCGGAAAATACACCATCACCAATTCCGAGCTTAATAGAAATCTCAAGCACATTGTGGTAAGAAATTATTCAGGAACACATCCTGGAACGATCTCAAAAAGCTCGCTGAATTGCAGAGCTTATCCGACGGCCTTCCCTGCCAACCTGATCGCTCCATACAGCAGTCGCAGGACATTGATCGGAATGGAGATCTATGATGTGAAGCTCATCACAATTGGCAATGGTAGCAGTGTGCCGGCAACCAATTATTTTAGCCAGATGGACATTGGGATCCGAAGCGCAAGAAGCAGTTTACAAGTATTCAACAACACCTTCGGCAATATCGACAATCCAACATCTGTACTTTGCAAAACCTGCGATTGTCAGGTTGGAACAGCAATCTGTTCTAAAGGTGGCAAAGGAGTTCCTTATACCTTGATCGTGGCTGGAGGAGGCCTTCCTCCGATCATCAACAAATTTATTAATGGAGTTAATGGGGTCTTTGCAAAAGATAACATGAATGTTTTTGTAGATGACAATACATTCAACACCCTCTCAGGAACTGGTGTTTTTGTTACACAATGTCCTTTCAGAACCCTTGATGTATCACGCAACAAAATGGATAATGTGAGAAGCGGGATTGATATTTATGAAGATCAGAATGCTTTTAGCACGTTGATCGATGACAATCGTTTCAATCTCGGGGCAGGAACTTCCATTTCAAATTATGCGATCGTGATCCAGAACGTAATGCTCAATCCGAACAATGCGACCATCACCAATAACAACATACAACGCAGCAACACGGGTATCTGGCTGATCAACTCCGATGGCACGCAAGCATGGGACAACAGGGTAGACTTCCTTCCCAGCATGCTCGCGCCCACTGCCAAACTATATGGAATACGTTTGGAGAAAAGCAATAACTCTAAGATAGAAAGTAACGACATATATAAAAGCACAGGACCTCCACCAACTGCCGCACAGGAATTGATCCTGCGTGGGATCAGTGTTGAAAACTCACAGAACTGTTTGGTAGCAACCAACAGGATGATACAGATCGGACAAGGCATACGTATGCTCAACTCCTGCAACAATGCCACCCTTGCTTGTAACAGCATGGCACTTTGCAGGGTCGGAATAAAATTCGACGCTGCCAATGTCGGCAATCAATTGCCTGGAGGAATTGCACAGAGAAACATATGGAGTTCTACAGTGGGACCATATAACATGACCGGAGCAATATTCCCAGCTATTCAATTCTGGTGGTTGCCAGGTGTTGGAACAAACCCGGGAAGCATCGCAGGTTTTACAGCTAGTAGCTTTGTGCCTGGACATCCAATGGTTACGACCAATACTACGAATATCTGCGGAAGCTTTCATCCCATTATCGGACCCGGACCAGGACGTAACCAGAAATTTGGTGACATCGTCCGCGACCTGATGGTCTACTCCATAAACCCCGTGGAATTCAAATTTGCTGATAAAACGATGACCTATCAGGCACTGAGAAAAGATAATTCACTGATTGTTCTTGGTGAGCCCGACGACAGTGTGTATCAAAATTTTTATGCTAATGTCAGCAGCAGTCCTCTAGGCAAGTTCACAGAAGTAAATGAACTGATCAATGTGGATGACATCACAACCGCAACGAGTGTAAACAACGCAGTTGTTCCCACAACCGTAATGGAAACCAACCGCCAAGTTGTGAACGAGATCTATTTAAGAACATTCGCATTGTGGAATCAGAATCTTTCTGCTGACGATGAAAGCACCTTGCTTGCCATTGCTACCTTAGACCCGTTAATGGAAGGTGATGCTGTTTACAGCGCAAGATCCATGCTGCGTATTGATCCCACAAACCCAACAGCACATTCCATGGAAGCATTGCCCGAGGAAACGATCGCTGAAAAAAATTCAGCTAGCAAGATCTATCCAAATCCAAACAACGGCGTAATGCAAATGGATTATCAATTGTCAGAACAAGCCACCGGACAACTTACCATCTTTGACATCACAGGAAGAGTTGTAAGCTCTTACCTGCTCAGCGGGCAAGAAGGATCAAACACCTTACAGATCGACGAAACCAAGCTCAAACCTGGCATTTACTTCTATCGTGTAAATATCAATGACCAGATCATTGACTCTGATAAAATTGTGATTGTTAAATAATAGCAACATCTAATGCAACAGCACTAAAATGTGCTGTTGCGTTTTTATTATAATGAAGAAATTTTTCATCGCAATATTTTTATCTTTTTTCTCTTGCATAATTTGGGGGCAGGTTAATCTTGTTCCAAATCCTTCGTTTGAAATTCATACAAGTTGTCCGGCAATTACAAATCAGCTATTCAGAGCAACATCTTGGTATAACCCAACAGGTAACACGCCCGACTATTTTAATGTTTGTGGGTATGATAGCGTTCCAGGTAATAGCCCAGGAGTACCCAATAATTTTTGGGGATACCAAACTCCTAGGACAGGAAATGCCTATGCAGACGTCAGTACGAACGGAACGGGTGATGAATATGTTGCAGTAAGACTAGACTCGGCCTTAAAATCTAATACACAGTATTGCGTTGAGTTTTATCTTTCTCTCGGCAGCTACTCTAAATATACCACAAGTGCTATGGGTGCGTATTTCTCAAACTCTATGCTTACCGACTATTCCATAATTACAAATTTGCCTGTGACGCCCCAAATCATCAACCCTGTAGCCAGGTTGCTTACTGACACAACAGACTGGATGCTTGTTTCTGGTAAGTTTATCGCAACCGGCGGAGAGCAATACATGACAATTGGTAATTTTTTTGATCAACCGAATACTGTTATGGCATTGACTTATCCTAGCAACATAGATAACAACGTTGTCTATTACATTGATGATGTAAGTGTAATCGAATGTCCTGAGATCCCTCCAACCCCAGAGGTACCCCTAAGCATCCCATCTGCTATTTGTGGAAATAATGTATTTGAAATTAAAGAGCTGACAGGAATGACAGAACTGAGACTGTTTAATTCCCTGGGGCAGATTGTTTACTCAACTTCAGATTATCAGAACAATTTAAACACAATCGAGTTTACAGCAGGAATTTATTATTACTATGTAAAATTAAGCAACGGAGATGTTTACAAAGGTAAACTCTGCATAGTTCATTAACATTCAACAAAACACAAACAAACACTAAAACAAAACACATGAAAAGAATCCTAACTCTCATTTGCTTTTTGCTGATCCTTTCTTCAAAAGCACAAACGGGCGCAACTTGTATCAGTGCAATTTCCCTAACAAGCACGTTGAGTTGTCCGACTTTTTCAGCGACCGCTAATCAAGTAATATGGTTTAAGTTTACTCCTGATTCTTCAAATGTTAATGTTTTCACATCTCCGATTTACGATTCTACCAATTTAACGAACCAGATTAGCCAAATAGATTTGTATGGGGGCAATTGCAGTTCTATGAGTTTGCTATATTCTCAGACTGCGACCGATCCAGGTCAGAAGGTCTTAGCAATAAATGCGAATGGCCTATCCACCACTCAGGAATATTTTGTCAAAATATACATTAGCAGTGTTTCAACAGATTATTCTGTTTGTCTTGAAAATAAATCAACATCATTCTCGGCGTGTACAAACATCTTGGCCAACGGGTCATTTGAAAGCAATAGTGCACTTCCCTCATGTCCAGGTGGCATGTTTTCTTCGTTTGCAACTTTTAGCATAAATCTTGCAACTGGCTGGGGAACGATTGAAACCGCCGACTATTTGCATACAAGCTCGGGTTCTATTCCTACATGCCTTACTTTCACACCTGCCCCTCGGTCATTTTCAGCTCACGGTGGATTTGCATTTGGAAAACCAACTGATCCGAGCAATAAAGAATATATTACAAGTTCTGTTAGTACTACTCCCAGTTCCACTTATATGATCGAATTTTATTACAAATTAGCTGATGGAGGACCGGTAACACCCAACATCGGCGTCTATGCAGCGAATACGTCGTTTTCATCTCCTGGCGCTCGACTCGCAAGCACGGAAGTGTCTACAAGCGGAGGATATATAAAGGTTCGAAGCTTTTTTACGTCTTTAGGCCCTACAATGTTTTTTGCGATTGGGGCGTTTCCTACAAGTGGCGCTACCGATTTGCAGTATTATTATGTGGATGATGTGTCAATCATAGAGTCGCCATCTGTTGCAATCAGTGGCCCAACAACCGTCTGTTCCGGCGCGACAGGAACCACAATATTAACAGCAAGTAACGCAAGTGGATATTCATGGACCATAAGTCCAGCACTTTCAAGCTTTTCTACTTCTGGCGCTACCGCAACATTGAGTGCTCCATATCCGACTGTAGGAACTTATACTCTCACATTGACATCAACGACCCCAAGTGGTTGTACTTCTACGATTACTTTTCCTTTTGTGGTATCAGCAAGCCCTTCTCCACAACCCATTATTACTTCTATTCCGTCTGGAGTTCATAGCTTTTGTTCCGGAGGAAGTGTTACACTTAATTCAGGAGTGTCACTACCCTGGCTTCCAACTCTTCAATGGAATTTAGGAGGAACACCAATCCCCGGAGCATCGGGATCTGCTTATAATAATTATACGATTACAACTCCTGGCGTTTATACCGTAACAATAGGCCCTGCCGGAGCGTGTTATAATACATCTCCTCCATATAGCGTAACGGTTTATCCAACGCCCTTTGTAACAGCCACTTCCACCATTCCTTCTTCTTGTCCGGGCAATGCCGACGGCCAAGCCACAGCATTTGTAAGTAGCGGCGTAGCGCCTTTCACATATACTTGGAGTAACGGCTATACCAATACGACGAGCGCAACTTTTGACAATAGCAATGGTTTGACTGGGGGCACTTATACGGTAACGGTGACGGATGTAAACGGATGTACGGGAACGGCGACAGTCGATGTTTTAACAACACCTCTCTTCGCAGCTCCAATTATATCAGGTGATGGAACAGCATGTTTGTCCACAGCCTATACTTATACGATCAACAATTACAATCCTGCACTGACATACAGTACTCCTGTAGTCTCTCCTGCCGCAGCAGTTTCCAGCATCAGTGCCGTGAGTGGATCAGGCACATTTACCATCATCTGGACTACGAGTGGGAGTGTAACAACCGGAGGAACTATTTCTGTTACGGCAACTGCAGCAAGCGGATGTACCAATACAGGAACATTCAC
>JBKJQG010000186.1:0-11227 GCA_046594925.1 Bacteroidia bacterium | reverse complement strand
CCCTGCTCCCAATGGAAATGTGAACTACCGCGTTCAGATCGCTGCTTTGCACAATGCAGTGGATGCAGGAACATTGGCAAACAGATACAACCTTAACTCCAAAGTGAATACCGAAATGGCTGAGGGATTTACAAAATATACCACAGGTTCACACAACGACTACAAACAAGCACGTGATGCCCGTGAAGACATCAGAAACAAAGGCGTTGTAGGCCCTTTCGTAACAGCCTACAACAGCGGAAAACGCATCACTGTTCAGGAAGCATTAATGATCACAAGCCAGAAATGGTATAGATAATTCTTTTGAACCCTTTAAAAACTCAATCTGACAGCCGTCTGATTGAGTTTTTTGTATTATATTTGTAATTATGATTAAAGGAATAAAAACTACTCTGTTATTCTTGTTGCTCACATCCGCTTTGCAGGCCCAAACGGATGAAAAATCACTTTCCGATACTTCGAACTCCGCGTCTTCCGAAAAAAAGATCGAGAATGAGTTCGTTTTTAAGCCGGCAATTGGTTTGGGGACGGGGATGTTTTCCTTTTACGGTGACTTGTATGACAAGCATTTTCAGGCGCCAATGGTCAGCCGGATTGGCTACGACCTTAATTTATCTCAGCGCCTGAACGATTACCTCCAATTCAATTTCTACGTGCTTTTCGGAAAATTAGGAGCCAACGAAAGATATACCCCAGTCAACAGAAACTTGAATTTCGAATCGCAGATCCGGGTCGGAGGTCTCAACCTGACCTATAATTTCGACCATTTCCTACCCAAGAAAAGAGATGCTAGTCCTTATATTTCCCTGGGGTTTGAATCCCTCGAATTCCTTTCAAAAACCGATCTTTTTGACCAGTACGGAAACCGTTACTATTACTGGGCTGATGGTTCCACCCGCAACATTGACGAAACTGCTCCCAACGCCTTTATGGCCGTGGAGATAAAAAGGGATTATACTTACGAATCGGATATCCGAGAAATGAACCTGGACGGTTTCGGAAAATATCCGGAACGCACCTGGTCGGTCCCTGTCGGAGCTGGAGCACTTTTCAAGATCAATGACTTCTGGACATTCAAACTTGGAGCTACGATGCACTTCACCTTCACGGATTACATCGATGGTGTTTCCAGCAAGAGTGTCGGCAACCGGGTTGGTAAGAAAGGGAATGACAAATTCATGATGACTTCCTTTTCACTTCATTACAATTTCGGAATGAAAGAAAAAGCAGAGGACGAAATCGATGAAGACACTTTCAAAGATGTGGATTTCTTTGCATTGGATCTTTCCGACATCGACAAAGATGGTGTCCCAGATGCCATCGATTCCTGTCAAGGTACTCCAGAAGGTGTTCCTGTGGATGCAAAAGGCTGTCCGCTTGACGATGATAACGATAACGTACCGAACTTCAAGGACGACGAGTTGGATTCTCCGAAAGATTCATTTGTGGATGTAAAAGGAGTGCAGCTGAACGATTCAATTCTTGATTACCAATACAGATTTTACATGGATTCCACTGGTGCTTTTGCCACTGTGGTGAAACACGATCACAACGGGAAAGAACTTTATAACAGTCTTTATCAGAAAGAATACATGGTAGATGTCGGAACGTTCAAAAAAGGGCTTCCACCGGAATTGATGACCAAATTTCTGAGCATTGGTGACATTTCCAATACAAACATCGATGACTCAACGACCGTTTACACCGCAGGGAAATTTAATAATCTCTTAGATGCGGAGTTGCGCAAAAAACAATTGGTGTCGGAAGGACTCACCGGCGCCAAGGTCGTTTATAAACAGAACGGGAAGTTCTACGATGCACCGGCATATAATGCAGTCAACAGCGGAAACGCGAACAATACAACGAATTCAAACAACACGAACTCAAACTCGAATACAACGAATTCAAACAACACGAATTCGAATACAACGAATTCAAATACCAACACTAACAACAACTCAACGACTACCAACACCATTGACAACAATAATTCAAACAACACAAATAACAACGTGAATACAAATACGGACTTAGCGGCTTCTTCCGGAAAAGTTGTGATCAGGGTTCAGTTGGGCGCTTACAAAAACCGTCTTTCAAAAAATGTTTTCAAGGATATCAATGACCTGATCGAGATCAAAACCGATGACGGCCTATACAAATACATGAGCGGTTCTTTCTCAACAGTTGAAGAAGCAGCCAAGCACAAGGTCAATCTTTTGTTAAAGGGATATCAGGGAGCATTCATTACTGCCTACAAAGACGGAAAACGGGTGTCCTTGAAAGATGCCGGTGCAACCCCTCAGAAAAAAGAAGACATCTCCGAAGCTGGAGCTGACAATACCGAAGTGAATGCCGTAAACAAAAAGCTGGTGACCTTCAAAGTGCAAGTAGGTGTATTCAAGAATGAGCCTCCGGCAGACAAACTGGCGAAATACGAGAACGTAAAAGGCCTATCTAAAGAAACAACCCCAACCGGATTGAACAGATACACTGTTGGACCATTTGCAGATTATGCTTCTGCTCAGGCCGCCAAAGAGAATCTCATCAAGAATATCGCCATCGAGGATGCCTTTATCCTGGCATTCTTTAACGGAGAATACATAACCATTCAAGAGGCATTGGAACTGTTAAAGAACTAATTAAAATTGTTAATTAAATGGCATTATCTTTGCCAATGACCCCGTACAAAACAAATCAACAAAAATGAAAAACATACTGAAAATCAGCATTTTAGCAACTGGATTAAGCTTGGTGGGCACCTTGACTGCCCAAGACGACATAAAAGCGACAACTACAGCAACTGCAGCGACACTAGAAGCACCAGCAGCCCCTGCGACACCCGCTACAGAAGCAAAACCTGTTCAGGAACCTGCTAAACCTCAAGAACCTGTAAAAGCAAGCAAGCAAGAACCTGCTAAATCGCCAGCACCAGCTAAATCTTCTTCGCCAGCACCGGCACCTGGAGCAGCCTCAAAAACAGAAAAAGCAGATTCAGCTCAAGGCGGAGGTACCAGAATGGCGATCTCTGAACAAGGTTTACCTAAAAAGAAAAAGAAGTCTGCTACTGCCCCCCCTGCAACACCGGCTAAGAAATAATATCCATAAATAAAAAGAGAGGTTTTAAAAACCTCTCTTTTTATTTTTACGTATCTCTTATTATGAAAAAGTCCATATTCTTCATTCTCTCTTACTTTCTTTTTGTTTCCTGCAAGCAGGATTCGGTAAAAGAACAGCCTGCAAAGATCAATTCAACTCAAACCAACCTTACTACAATGGATACAGCAACTTTCGGAGCGGGATGTTTTTGGTGCGTGGAAGCACAATTTCAAATGTTAGACGGAGTAATCTCTGTTTCCTCAGGATTTGAAGGCGGAAGCATTAAGAATCCGGCTTACCGGGAAGTTTGCAACGGAACAACCGGGCATGCTGAAGTTTGTCAGATCGTTTATGATCCTACAAAAATAACTTACGATGAATTGCTAGCTGCTTTTTGGCAGTCTCATGACCCAACCCAATTGAACCGTCAAGGGAATGATGTTGGAACCCAATACCGCTCTGTCATCTTTTATCACAATGAAGAGCAAAAAAAGTTAGCTGAAGGTTATAAAAAACAACTGAATGCTTCGGGGGCCTGGACCAAACCAATCGTTACTGAAATCAGCCCGGCAGCTCCGTTTTACAAAGCGGAAGATTACCACCAGAATTACTACAATCAAAATGGATCTGAATCCTACTGTCAGTATGTAATCCAGCCCAAAGTGGACAAATTCAAAAAAGTATTCAAGGATAAATTGAAGAACTAATTATTCTTCAAGAGCCATGGAAACAGAATAGCCTCTCCATTTGGTGATGGCCGCTTGCATGTCGTCCGGCAATTCCGAATCAAAGTGAATATACTTTCCGGTAACAGGATGATTGAATCCCAATGATTTTGCGTGCAAGGCGTGACGTGGCAGCATGGCAAAACAATTATCAACGAACTGTTTGTATTTCGCAAATGTGGTTCCTTTCAGAATCCTGTCTCCTCCATAAGTCTCATCATTAAATAAGGAATGTCCGATGTGCTGCATGTGTGCTCGGATCTGGTGGGTCCTTCCTGTTTCGAGCTTACACTCTATCAGCGTTACATATCCAAAACGCTCCAGCACTTTATAATGTGTCACTGCGTGTTTTCCTTCTTCACTATCGGGCGGATAAACATCCATCTTTTTCCTGTCTTTCAAATGTCTTCCGATGTTTCCTACAACAGTCCCTTCGTCTTCCTTAAAATCGCCCCATACCAAAGCCTGATAGATCCGATCTAAATTCCGGTCGAAAAAATCTTTCGCCAGTTTTACCATCGCAATTTCACTTTTGGCGATCACCATGATCCCGCTGGTATTTTTGTCGAGCCGGTGTACAAGGCCCGGACGGAGAACAGCTTGCTCTTTCGACTTCACTGTTGCTTTGGTGGTGGCTGCATAATTACTTACCGGCAATTGCGAGAAATGGTAAACCAACGCATTCACCAACGTCCCTTTGTAGTTGCCGTACCCGGGATGAACAACCAAGCCTGGATCCTTATTCACTATAATCAGATCGTGGTCTTCGTATACAATGTTAATGGGAATATTCTGCGGGATCAGTTCTATCTCGCGGGGCGGGTGAGCAAAAACTACGGTGATCACATCGCCGGGTTTGACCTTGTAATTAGATTTAACAGCCTTTTCGTTCACGAGGATATTTCCATTCTCTGCGGCCTGCTGAATTTTAGACCGGGTCGCATTCTCCTTCCGGTTCATAATGAACTTGTCGATGCGTAAAGGGCCTTGTCCTTTGTCTACAACGACCCGAAGGTGTTCATACAATTCCTGATCTTCGCCTTCTTCTAGGGCATCTATTTCTTCGTCAATCATCAGGATGGGTATAGGTTATTTTGCTTTAATGAACTTATGGGTTGAAAATTTGTTCTCAGTGCTCAAACGAATGAAATAAATTCCACTTTCAAGAGATGAAATGTCGATGTGATCTGAATAAACAGATTCGCTGATTACCATTTTGCCAAGTAGGTCGACAACTGAATAGTTTATTACAGCAATTTGGTCCGTCTGAATATACAAGCGGTCAGCAGCTGGATTCGGATATACCAATGCGTCTTGCTCTGCTTCTTTTGCCGCTTCTGCAATACCAGTAAACTCATAGAAAGAACCAAAAACAGGATGAAGCATCAAAGAGCCAACAAAAGGTGAAGTATTCCATGCGCCCGATACATTATAATATATTTTGGTCTGTGAATTCGTATTCTTATCGACTCCCACATTCAGAAACTGATTGGTGTTTTGTTTAAAACCGACATAAAAATTTCCTGCTGCCAGATAAAGCGGAGCATCTAAAGGGTAACGAATGAACTGATTGTGCATCACGCCACTGTATGCCGGTGTTGCAGGACTGGCGGAGGAATAAAGAACAGGACCCGGTCCTGATCCTCCATCTCCCCAAACTTGAAGATTAAAACTATATGCGGCGGCGTTTGTTAAAAAAGGATTGAAATATATATCGACATAACGCATGGAATCTGATACAGTCAACGTAAATTTTTCTGCCAGTTGAGCATTCAAGGTGCTCAAGCCAAAAGAATTTTCCGCAGTGCCGTCGTCGTAAGAAAAGTAATTGGTGATGTCCTGCACGTGGCGGACAGTATCATTGCTTCGGTTTTTATCCGGAGAAGTATTCAGGATACACTCGATGCTATACCGGTCGGTAATGGTGAGTGTTGGAATGACGAAATTTAAAGGAGGTTTCGTGAACGGAATGTAGTTGTATAACCCAACTACTGAGAATGGATCAATGTTGGCGCTTCCACCGGAATAGGTGGTATTCACCTGCACTCCTGAGGCATCATACATTTTGTAACTAAAACTTCCGTTCTTCACTACTGTATGATTGTTACGGATAGTTGTACTATAGTCCGTTTTCATTTCGGTAGCATTGTATTGCCGCCATGGCATAGCTGAATAATTTTTCAGAAGCGAAGGGGTATCGTAAACAAAAGCCACATCTTCAAAAGCAGTATCATTCTTAGTTCGAATCCTGTTTAAATAAACGTAATCAATACTCCAATGATCGGTGTTTCCACTGAGTGTAGCACGGTTGAAAAAACGGAATTGAAAATCGCCTTTCAGATATGACGTATCTGTGATCGGGATCATAACAAAATCCCAGGTACTGTCGCTGGACGAAAGCGTACTTCCTTTTTTTGCCCAAACATTTTTCCAACCAAAAACGGAGTGTTTGAACTGAAGCACAAGAGAATCAAGATATTCCGGAGCATTTCCGTGTCCTTGAGGCTGACAATAAAAACTGAAATACAGGGAATCACTTGCCGGATAATTCAGGTTAATAGGTTTAGAAGTCAGGTAATCGGCTATGGCAGAGGATGTGGGACCGGCGACAAAATCATAAGGATAACCCGTGTTGTTTAATCCTTCAAAAGTTGCTACCCCCAATGTAATCGGACATTTAGCAAAAGTATGATTGATGAATACTTTATCGTCTATCCAAAGATTGGTGTCAGGATATGGACCGCCGGACGAGAAATCTTCTATGAATCCAAGTACGCCCAAACTCAAAGTGTCGATGACAACCGGAGTTCTCAATGCGCCTTCCGCAGCGTTGTATCTACTTATAAGCACAGGATTGGAAGTCAGCTCATTCTCTACAAGTCCTTGAGAAAAAACAAGCCTTGAAAAAAACAAAAAACTCAGCAGAAAACAAGTTCTATATGTCGAAATCTTCATCATCTTTTTTTGCACTTGTGGTATCCGGCATTGCAGACAATTTGCCTTTATCATTTGTAAAATAAAGATCTACCGTTCCGCCCATGTTTATCATTGCTTCTTTTCCGCAAGAAGGGATCTGGCGGTACAACCTGCCTCCTATTGAATCCTTTGGACTATCGTAGCCAATCGCTCCGGCGCTCAGGGAGGATTCGGCCAGTTTAGCAAGCACTTCTTTTTTTGTCAGTCCATATAAACAAGGAACACCAACTTCTTCATCACTCAATCCTTTCCCAACAATAAGGTCAACTATGGTTCCTTTCGGAATGATCTCGCCAGCGACGATCTTCTTTCCTTTTACCATTTGCTCCAATACACAATTTGCGCATTGATCAGGTACAAATTTGGTTTTCCCCAGCCGAAGCCCGAATGTAGTGATCATGGCTGCAGCCTGACGCAAGGAACGATCCACCAGCTTTGGCATTTGAATGCTCGGCGGTAAGACCGATGTCACATATAAATAAATCGTCCTACCTTCTTTCACTTCTGCACCGGCTTCAGGTTCCTGCCTTACCACCACTCCTTTTTTTGCTTTCACATCGTAAATGGAATCGATCACCAGATAACGTAAACTCTTTCCCGAAACAAAATTATCCAGCTCTTTTAGCCCCGTTCCAGAGAAATCCGGGACCACCACCACTTCCCCGTGATTTGTGGTCGCGTTTAACCAGGAAAATACCAGCCAAAAGATCAAGGAAATGGACGCTAAATAAACGACCAGATGCTTGAAAAATGTTTTACTCTTAATAAATTGGAATAAGCCTTTGAACATAAATGACAGCAACGCAAAATTAGACTACGAATGTACGAATTTTAAGGAAACGGACAGAGGGGGAATTAATTGTCTTTTTTACAAAGAAACCAGGTATTTCCTCTGAGGAGGCAACCCATTCAGGGCACTGCCGTCTTAAGATCCCACCAGCATTTTCTTCTTCTGAAAAGCAAAATCAAGGATACGGTCAATGAAGTCGTATGGCTTGTAACCATTGATGGCCGTTTGATGAAAAATGCAGGTTGCCGGAGTCATTCCCGGAAGGGAGTTCACTTCTACAAACACCACTTCTACCCTATTCACATCGTAGATCCTTACAAAAGCATCTATCCTTGTATATCCATTGATGTTCAATAGCTTTGCAGCTGCCCCCAGCGTTGTTTTCACTTGTTCAGAGATTTGCTGACGTTCCGCTATATTAGCTGAATACCTTGCAGGAGTAATGTTTTGTCCTTGTCCTGCCAGAAATTTTTCTTCAAGTGATAACACTTCTCCTTCACTCAAGGCTTCAGATGCTTCAAACACTTCATACGTAACATTCATTTGAGCATCATATTTTGTGAGCATTCCGCCTGTCACCTCCAAAAAATGCTTGGCGTCTCTTTTCGAGATCAATTCTTCTACAAGGATGACTGGCTTCTGAGGGAATTCTTCTTTGTCCTTAATATGAAGAACTTTCGCCGCAGCTTCATCCAACCCTTCTTGTTTTCTAAAAATCAGTTTTGCAAAAGCTTCAAATTCTTCAGGGGTCTTTATTTTCTTAACGGCAGAGGAACAGCCGTCATCAACGGGTTTAGCGATGAAAGGATACTGAATCTTGTCTTTGATGGTCGCCAGCACTTTTGAATGATCGGCATTCCAGTCTACTTCTTTTACAAGCAAATGTTCTGCAACTAAAAAACCATTTTGTCTTAACAATTCGTTGGTACGGAATTTATCAATCGTGATCTGCGAGCTTTCTACACCGGAACCGTTGTAGGGTAATCCAACACGTTCCAAATGAGCTTGCACGGCGCCGTCTTCACCCGGACGGCCATGCAGGGCAATGAATACACAGTCGACCATAGTACCCAATTCTTCGTAAGTAACACGCGTAGGTTTTATAAGATTGTCCTTGCCGACATATTTTTTAGTGATTGCTTCGCTTTCGACGATGATCTGTTTCACCAATTCGTGGATCTTGTAATGATCTATCTTGTCTTTAATGTCATCCGCATTGTCCTTCAATAAAACATTCACAGGGATGCGATACATAATGTGCTCTTCATTGCTTCCTGTAAGGAAAACAGGGATGGGCTCGTACTTGGAAGAAGAAGCCAGTTTTTCGTAAATATTCCTTCCACTTTCCACGGAAATGTGACGCTCGGATGAATAACCACCGAGTATCACAGCGACCTTAATTTTCGTGGTCGTTGCATTTTGATCTTCTTTGATCCCGGCATCCAATTTTGCAAGCAAGGCATCATAAACCCCGCTGTTCTTTGTCGCCAGCACTCTTTGCGCCAAGGACGTGCGGATAATATAGGTCAGGAACTGAGATGGATTCAATCCGATCTCGGCTGCCTGGTGAAAGAAAAAAGAGGAAGGCATCATTCCTGAAGTCGTATTCGGATCGTTCAGAAAGATCTTTCCTTCTTTGGAGATGAACCCGTCGATGCGGGCATAAACATCAAATTTCAATTCATAGAATAAGCGTTCACATTCTTTGCGGATGTTCTGGATCTGCTCATTCGGCAAGTCGATCGGTGTGATCTTGCGCGACAGTCCCGGCAAATATTTGGAGCGGTAATCAAATAATTCTTTTCCTTTTCTGATCTCGGTCGGAGGCAATGCAATGGCCTTCCCTTCGTCATCCTGCGCCACGATGCAGGAAAACTCTTTCCCTTCTATGAAGCCTTCCACCAATACCGTGCTTTCTCCATCCAGAGCGGCCAGAATAACACCTTGATCTTCTTTCTTGAAAATCTCATCGAGAAAAACAATTAGTTCTTGCGGATGATAGACAACCTTTTTGACTTTTAACTTTTCACTTGTGACTTCCAATGGCATTCCGATTCCTTCGCGGATGTCGGCAAGTATCCTGACAAATGCATTTTTTTCTTCGGCTGATAATTTTTTCCATTCCGCTGCGTCCTGCCATTTTGTGAAAAGCGCTTTTTCAACCGCTTCCATGAACTTGAAATTATCGTCTTCGTGCAAAATGCTGATACCGATGGATGAGCCTTGGTTTGCGGGTTTGATCACCAGGGGAAGTCCGATCTCTTTTTTTGCTCTTCCGAAAGGATCTTTCAATTTTCCGAGGATCCAGTCGTTGCGGTCGATAGTGAAAAATTTCGGACTGTTGAAGCCGGCGTTCACCATCATTTTCTTTTGCACACTTTTATCTATGCCTATTGCTGAAGGAAGAATTCCTGAACCTGAATAAGGGATTCCGAGGTATTCAAACAGTCCCTGTATCTTTCCGTCTTCTCCGAAAGGACCGTGTAAACATAAAAAAGCAAAAGCAAAATGCGACTTCAATGCATTTGGTTCCAGCTTCTTCCCTATCTTGTTAATCATCTCCAACTGTTCGTCCGGACCCAAAGGTCCAATCTGTTCTGCATAGATCTGAAAGTCGCCGTCTTTTTCCGGAATAAATTCTGCAGGTGGATAAAAATCGCGAATGCTGCCTTTGTAAACAAATTCCCAATTCAGCAAAACAAAATTCCCGAAGCTGTCGACAAAAACCGGTACCGCTTCAAACAAAGACTTATTTAAATTGTCGTAAACGGTTCTGCCACCTGCAAAAGAAATTTCACGTTCCTTGGAAAAGCCGCCAAAAATGATTCCGATCTTGATTTTCATATCCTACAAATTTAACTTTATGCAGTTGCTGATTCAAGCCAATTTCTTCAAGTATTCAACAAGTTTATTAACTGCATCTCTCCCCCAGCCACTCGCTTGAAAAAAGAGGGGAGCTAACTACTGGTCCTGCTCGATTTTAAGACTTACAAGATATTTAACCAGCAGATCAACCGCTTTGGCACGGTGCGAATTTTTATTTTTCTCAGAAAGGTCCATTTCAGCAAAAGACTTGGCACTGCCTTCCGGCAAAAAGATCGGATCGTAGCCAAATCCACTGTTCCCACGTTTTTCAGTCAGAATGGTCCCGTTCACGATTCCTTCAAACTGCAGCTCTTTCCCATTGATTACCAGAGAGATGATCGTTTTGAACCGGGCTTTCCTGTTCTCTGCGCCATTCAACTCATTGAGCACTTTGTTCATATTCTCATCCGCATTCTTTGCATCGCTGGCATAACGTGCCGAAAGCACACCGGGTCTACCATCCAGCGCTTCGATCTCCAATCCTGTGTCATCGGCAAAACAATTTTTACCGTACTTTTCAAACACATAGAACGCCTTTTGAGAGGCATTTCCTTCAATGGTAGCTTGCGTTTCGGGGATTTCCTCGCGACAGTCAATGTCGTTTAGACTGAGGATCTCGATGCCTGAGGGGATCAGGGCTTGGATCTCCTTCGCTTTATTCTGGTTAGCGGTTGCAAATACGAGTTTCATGGCTGCTGTATTGTAGAAATTTACACATAAAAACAAGCGAATATCAGACTATTTCTTATCTTTATTGCTTAAATCAATAGCTTAT
>JBKJQG010000184.1:0-7848 GCA_046594925.1 Bacteroidia bacterium | reverse complement strand
ATTGAGGGATCGATGCTGTACCAATGTTCTTGAACTGTGCTATCTGATGAATGGAAACAGAGGTGGTTCCGAAATAACCGTAATTGCCTATGAACAGATCTTTCAGTCCATCATTGTCGTAGTCGAAAAAAGCCGGATAGGCCCCTTCGCCCACATCTATCATATTGTCTTGTAAAAGATTGCTTTGCTGATATTGAAATACCGGGAAGCTGTTTGTTCCGTTATTCTTGTAGTAGACCACGCTGTTGAAATTCTCGGAAGTATTGGGTGCACTAGGACTCACCACGAGATCTTTTAGGCCGTCGAAATTGATGTCCACATAAAATGCGCAAGGAAATATGCTCAGGTCGACCGGAAGGGTGCTGGCATTGTTGGAAGGGAAGGCTGTATCAATGGCTACAAAGCTGCCGTCGGTAGGGGTGCCTCCGTTGCTGAGCATGGTCAGGTTGGGATAAGAAATGTCCCCCACGATGAATTCTTTATCGGTGTCATTGTTGAGATCGATGCAGATCTGGCAGGAGCCGGAATGTCTTACTGCTTCACGGCTGGGCTCATCCAAGGGAGCTAATTCGGGACTGGAAACATTTCCAACGCAAGTGTCGAAGAGTGTGTAATTGTTGTTCATCGGATTCTCGGAAGCGTATCCCCAACAGCGGTTTGCCATCTGGAATTTCAAGCTGTCGGCCGTACCATAAAGCTCCTGGCTCATGTTCTTGTGGTATTCCATGTTGCTGGCACCCAAACCAAAAGTGATCACGTCCAAATCGCCATCGTTATCAATGTCGGAAATCGCCGGGATATCTGCATTGCTAACGTATAAATTCACAAGCGAACCGGAGGGAGGATTGAAAATCGAATATTGCAAAGGCGTTACTAGGGTGAATTGCAGCCCGGTCGCCACCGTCGAAGTGTTCTTATACACTTTGAAACCTCCTGCTATCACCGCGTAGCTGAAAATGTCTTCTTTCCCGTCAAAGTTATAGTCCACCAAAATGGCCCAGTCCTGCAGTTTCGGAAATTTCGTCTCGTAATAAGGATTGTATTTGTAATCTACCACACCGGCTGTTCCATTATTGATGTATGTCCGCACTTTATCCCCGGTCTTATCGAACAGGAATAGATCCTTGATGCCGTCCATGTTCATGTCGATGTTGGATGCTTGAATAAAATTTAAGCCACCTGCCCAAGGGTTTACCAGTGTGCTGCTGCCTATCTTTACCTGAATGCTGTCGTACCATTCCATAAAAGGCTGAGCTTTACCCGCAGAGGTGGCGAAAACCAGTGCTGTAAGAAGGAGAAAAGGTCTGAGTTGTTTCATGATCTGATAATGACTACAAATATAACGAATTAATGGCTGAAAGCTTAATAATGATTGGATAGGTCGACTTGAAACTGGGATTGTTTTTTAGTTCAAAAATCCCCAAATCAACCAAATCACTATAAAATTGGTAAATAATAATTGTTATTCTATATTTGCACCCTTATTTTTAAAAAAAGAAGAAGGTTAAATAGTGGAATAGTTAAATTGGGACTTGTACCCCATTTCCAAATTAACTTGATCAACAAATTAACTTAATTAACTAAAAAATACAATTATGCAGAACAAAGGTGCCATCAGGCTGTTTGCGATTTTATTGACCGCTGCCTGTGCTTATTATTTAATGTTTACCTATGTAGCCGTTAACATCGAAAAGGATGCGAAAGCTTATTCAGAAGAATACATTTCCCGCCCGGATGTGGTAGAATTCTCTAAGAAGCAAGCTGTTCTTGATTCCGTGAAGCTGGAAACTTACCTCGAGACTTTAAAAAGATCGAAAGAGGCAGGTTACTTGGATTCATTGAAAAAAGTAGAAGTGATCGATATGGGTCCTTTGAAATATACTTACGAAGAAGTACGTGACCGTCAGCTGAACTTAGGTTTGGATTTGAAAGGCGGTATGAACGTAACGTTGGAAGTAGCCGTTTCTGAGATCATCAAAGGATTGTCGAATAACAGCAACGATCCTGCTTTAGTGAATGCTTTGAAAAATGCAACAACTGCTCAGAAAACATCTTCAAAAGATTATGTGACCCTTTTCGGGGAAGAATATAAAAAATTGAATCCGACCGGCCGTTTGGCAATCAACTTCCAGACCATCGAATTGAAGGGCAAAATCGATTTCAACACTTCCGATGAGGACGTGCTAAAGTTCTTGCAAACACGTGTGGACGAAGCGATTGAAACCGCCGAAAAAACATTGCGTACCCGTATCGATAAATTCGGAGTAACACAACCGAACATCCAGCGTTTGGCATCTTCAGGAAGACTCTTGATAGAGTTGCCGGGTGTGACCGACAAAAAACGTGTCCGTAAATTATTGCAGGGAACTGCTAATCTGGAGTTTTGGATTGCTTACGATAACAGCGAAGAGAAAGATGGAATTGCAGAAGGACTAGCAAAAGCAAATGCCCGCCTGAAAGAGATCTTGAGCCCGGCTGCATCAAAAGATACCACAGCGAAGGATTCAACAGCGGTTGCCCTTGCTCCTGCGGCTAAGAAGGATTCGGTGGTTGCTAAAAAAGATAGCACTTCCAAAAATTTGAAGGACCAATTGGGTGTTGCTTCAAAAGATTCTGCAAGCCCCTTGGCCACCAGAAACGATACGATTGCAAAAATGAAAAAAGAGAATCCTTTGTTCTCAATGCTGAACCCGGCATACAAATACAACGAAAAACAAGAATTCCAAGGATTGGCTCAAGGCCCGATCATCGGATATGCTTTGATCTCGGACACTGCGCAGATCGGAGAATACTTACGACTTCCTAAAATCAGATCCATTTTCAAACCTTATACACGTTTCTTCTGGACATTCAAAGCACTGGACAAAGAAGAAAAAGTATTGCAATTGATGGCGATGAACGGTGCAGCAACAAGAGGCGTTGCTCCATTGTCTGGCGACATCATCACCGATGCACGCGTAATGTTCGATCAGAGCAGCGGAGGTTCACCAAACATTTCGATGTCGATGAACACGGAAGCTGCCAACATCTGGAGAAAGTTGACTCGTGATAACGTAGGGAAATGTGTGGCCATCGTTTTGGATAACAGCGTTTATTCTTATCCTGTCATTAACGGAGAGATCCCGGGAGGAAATACTTCCATTGAAGGGCAGTTCAGTATGTCGGAAGCAACCGATTTGGTGACCATCTTAAAAGCCGGTAAATTACCTGCTAAAGCGGTTATCGTAGCTGAAGAAACGGTTGGTCCTGTTTTAGGGGCTGAAGCGATCTCCAAAGGATTCCAGTCAACGCTTATTGCTTTGTTGTTGGTGCTTGTCTTTATGGGCTTCTATTATAGCAAAGCAGGATGGGTGGCAGATTTCGCCATGGTAGTGAACAACTTTTTTGTATTGGGGATCCTTGCCTCTTTCGGTGCTGTGTTGACATTGCCGGGTATTGCAGGTATCGTCTTGACGATAGCCATGTCCGTGGATGCGAATATCTTGATCTTTGAACGTGTACGTGAAGAGCTGAACCTCGGGAAAGCAACATCCGTAGCCATCAAAGAAGGTTATAAGAATGCTATGTCTTCCGTGATCGATTCTCACATTACTGGTCTATTATTAGGTATCATCCTTTATGTATTCGGAACAGGTCCTATCCAGGGTTTCGCTACGACACTTATTATTGGTATCGTTTCTTCTTTATTCTGTGCGATCTTTATCACCCGTTTAGTGTTCGACCGTTGGTTGGGCAAGAACAAAGAAATTCCTTTCGGAAATAAAATGACGGCTCACGCTTTCAAAAAGATCAACATCAACTTCGTTGGAAAACGTAAATACTATTACATTTTTTCTGCATTGGTCATCCTAGCTGGTGTTTTCTCTTATGTGAAAAAAGGCGGATTCAGCTTAGGCGTGGATTTTAAAGGAGGACGTTCTTACATTGTGCGTTTTGACAACATCATAACTACCGAAGATGTCCGCAATGCTCTAGAAGTAAGTTTCGGTGAACCACCGGAAGTGAAAACTTATGGTGAAGGCGGATCTCAGGTTCGTATCACGACAACCTATTTAATCGAGGAGACTTCTGAAAATGCAGAAGGAATGGTAGAGGCTAAATTGAATGAAGGCTTGACAAAATTGAACGAGAAATACGAGATCATGGGTTCTCAAAAAGTAGGAGAGACGGTGTCGCGTGATATTAAGACCAAAGCGGTTTGGGCCGTATTGCTCTCTTGTTTGGTGATGTTCATCTTCATCTTCATCCGATTCAAAAAATGGCAATATGGTCTGGGTGCGGTTGTGGCCTTGTTCCATGACGTATTCATCGTATTGTCCGTATACACGATCTTCGACGGAATCCTTCCTTTCTCTTTGGAGATCACACAGGATTTCATCGCTGCGATCTTAACAGTAATGAGTTACTCTATGGTGGATTCCGTGGTTGTGTTCGACAGGATCCGTGAGTATCTGACAGAACGTAACAAGGCTGATTTGGATAAGAATGAGCGCGTGAAAGTGATCAACTACGCATTGAACAGTACTTTGAGCCGTACCATCAACACCGCTCTTACCATTTTCTTTGTAATGTTAGCCATCTTTATTTTCGGTGGAGCCACCATCAAAGGATTTGCATTCGCCTTGTTGATCGGTATTGCTATCGGAACCTATTCTTCTATCTGTATCGCTACTCCAATCGTAATCGACCTGGAGAGAGAAAAAGGAGATGTAGAGAAAAAATAAACTTCAGCTTTTGATAATGAGAACCCGGTAAAGAACTTTGCCGGGTTTCTTTTTTTATTCCCCTTTATTAATCGGTTGGCGAACCTGGTCCCAAGGACTCTTCCGGTGGGGATTTTTATCTTCATTACCAGAACGAATATTTCCGTAACTTCGGGCCACGGATCTTGTCGGACATCCATCGTCCGGCATCCGACCAAAAAATGCTTGACTCAATTCTCATATTCTTAAATCTCGGTGGAGGTGAAGTGGCCATCGTGGTGATGATCATCATTATGTTCTTTGGTTCCGATAAATTGCCGGGACTGGCAAAAGGATTGGGTAAAGGCATCCGTGAGATCAATGATGCCAAGAACCAGATCCAGAATGAAATTGCTAAAGGAACTGACGGCTTTAAAGAAGAATTGCAAAAACACACATCCGACATACAAGCAGAAATAAACAAAGCCGGTGAAGGAATGAAAAAACAGCTGGAAGAAGCGGGAAGTGTTGTGAAGGATGAAGGAAAAACAATTGAAGACACAATGAAGTAGGTTTTAAAGCCACTGGAAAACGTTCCTGCAAAGCCTGCAGGGACGTTTTTTGTTTTATTTATATTATATTTATTGACCCTTATTTCAATCAAAATTATGTTAAAAAAGTGGCTTGGTTTGATATTGTTAATGGTATCGCCTTTGTTATCATCGATTGCGCAAAACCAGTCGAGTGAGGTGGATTCCTTGATACAAGTCTTAAAAACAGATAAGAATGACACAACGAAACTCATACACATGTATGCGATCAGCGATAAATCTGAAACTGCGGGACGATATAAAGAAGGGATAAGTTATGGTATGCGGGCTCTCCGTTTTTCCGACTCTCTTCTTAAGAATTTGTCCGCACCTGGAGATGACGCTGTAAAAAAAACCATCTTGTTGTATAAGTCAAAGGCCTATAGCAATATCGGGATCATTCAGTCGAACCAAGGCGATTTTGGCAACGCTTTGCAAAACCACTTCGCTTCATTAAAGATCCGAAATGAAACAGGCAACAAAAAGGGTATTTCAGGGTCTTATAATAATATCGGGGCAGTATACATACAACAAGGCAATTATCCGGAAGCTCTGAATTGTTTTTTGCTGAGCTTAAAAATTTCGGAGGAAATAAACAATAGAATTGGTGTGGCATCAGCCCACCATAGTATTGCCATGGTTTATTATTATCAGCAAAATTATTCTGAAGCCCTGAAACACGATCTATTATCTTTGGAGATGAAGGAGAAGTTGGGCGATATAGCGGGCGTTGGACGATCTTGCATTGGAATTGGATCTATATATAAAGACCAGGGGAATCTCGACAAAGGCCTTGCGTATTACAGAAAATCCATTGATCTTTTTAAGTCGGTAGGGGATATCGCTGACCTTTCTTTTTCATATAGCAACATCGGAGATATCTATTTCACTAAAAAGAATTATGAAGCGGCAAAAACAAGTTTTTTCCAGGCGTTAAAGATCAGGGAAGAAATGGAAGACAAAGAAGGGATTGCTAATTGCTATTTAAACATTGGATGTACATTTCTAAAGCAAAAAAAATATATTGAGGCAGAAAAATATTTGTTGAATGCAAAAAAAATAGCGCTGGAAATTAGCTACAAAGAGTATCAGAAAGAAGTCTATTTTGCCTTGGTTGAGCTAGATAGTGCGCGTGGCAATTTCAAAGGTGCATTCGAAAACCATAAACTTTTCATGGTGTATCGTGATAGTCTTGACAATGAACAAACGAGAAAAAAGACAATTCAAAACCAGATGACTTTCGATTTTGAAAAAAAGGAAGCCATTGCAGAAACAGAACATAAAAATGAGCTGGAGAAACAAAGTGCTCTTTCGAAAGAGGAGAAGAGGAAGCAAAACATTATTTTAGTTTCCGTTTTTTCAGGTTTTCTGCTGGTTTTGCTTTTTTCAGGAATCATTTTTAGAAGTTTGCGGGTAACAAAAAAACAAAAGAGAACAATTGAAGATCAAAAAATGATTGTCGAAGGTCAAAAACAGTTGGTTGAGGAAAAACAAAAAGAGATCTTAGACAGTATCCGATACGCAAAACGGATCCAGCAATCGCTACTGCCAACTGAAAAATATATCACTAAGCACCTGAGCCGCATGAAAAGGGCGGATTGATTTGGTTTTTTCTTTTTTAACAAACATTCAACATCTTCTTCTTGGTGAAAATGCCATTTCTTGTCGGCAATTCACAATTCATTACTTTTCACAACATACAATGCTTCTATAGAGTCTGTGAAGCATTTTTTATACCCCACCTCCTTGACTTCTCCTTATTCCTCATTTTTGTCCAATAATCACCTTGACTAACAAAAAAATAGGGGGTGTTAATAAAAAATAATCACTTTTTTTACCAACTACCCCCTCTTTTTTCTACTTTTGTCTCAGAAAATTCAAAAAATATAAAACTCACCCAATCTAAAATTACAAAAATGGCCATCCACAGATTTAAAGCATTAGAATTGGTACAGTCGAGAGTACCGGTTGACGTTCACATGCCTAATAACAAGGTATCGGAATTTTTCGGTGAAAACGTATTCGGCATTGATGCTATGCGTGAATCCCTTTCGGAAGAAGCATTTGAAAGCGTTATGGCAGCGATGCAGCAAGGAACTCGTATCGACCGAAAAATGGCCGATCAGGTTGCCGCTTCCATGAAAGGTTGGGCAAACTCAAAAGGAGCAACCCATTACACACACTGGTTCCAGCCTTTGACTGGTACAACTGCTGAAAAGCACGATGCATTCTTTGAGCCAACAGAAGGTGGAAGAGCCATCGAACGTTTCGGGGGCGGACAATTGGTTCAACAAGAGCCGGATGCATCTTCCTTCCCGAACGGTGGGATCCGTAACACTTTCGAAGCAAGAGGATATACTGCCTGGGATCCTACTTCCCCTGCATTCGTGATTGGAAAAACACTTTGTATTCCAACCATCTTTGTTTCTTACACCGGTGAAGCACTCGATTTCAAAACTCCATTATTAAAAGCTTTATCCGCCATTGATAAAGCTGCTGTGGACGTTTGCCAGTATTTCGACAAGAACGTTACGAAGGTGAATGCTACTTTGGGATGGGAGCAGGAATATTTTTTG
>JBKJQG010000083.1:0-7167 GCA_046594925.1 Bacteroidia bacterium | reverse complement strand
GTTCAAGGGCCGAAAGCGATCCTTGCTTTGCAGAAGCTTACCGACATCAATTTGTCCGACATTCCTTATTACTCATTCAAAAAAGGAAAATTCAATGGCGAGGACAACGTGATCGTTTCCAATACCGGATATACCGGTGCCGGCGGGTTTGAAATTTATTTTGCTAACGAAGTTGCCGAAAAAATGTGGAAGTCTATTTTTGAAGCAGGCGCTGAATTCGGCATTAAACCTATTGGTTTGGGTGCAAGAGATACTTTGCGTCTGGAGATGGGTTTCTGTTTATACGGAAACGACATTGACGATACCACTTCTCCGATCGAAGCCGGATTAGGCTGGATCACAAAATTCACAAAAGAGTTCACCAACAGCAAAGCTCTGCTGGAGCAGAAAGAAAAAGGAGTTGAGAAGAAGTTGGTCGGCTTTGAAATGATCGACCGTGGAATCCCGCGTCATGATTATCCGATCACCGATGCAAATGGAAACGTGATCGGAAGAGTAACTTCCGGGACTCAGTCGCCGACGCTAAACAAAGCAATCGGAATGGGATATGTGCCGACCGCTCTTGCAAAAGCTGATTCGGAGATCTTCATTCTGATCCGCGATAAAGCCATCAAAGCGAAAGTTGTTAAAATTCCTTTTTATAAAGCATAAAATTTTTTCTTTCCGTGATCCTGCGCGGGGTGGAAAGTAGAGGTAAGCCTGTATGGAAAAAAAATTGATTGTTGACGTTTGCGTTTCACCGTATCTCTATCCCGTTCATCACAGGGAAGGTTCTATTGTGGTGGTCATCGATATTCTGAGAGCAACCACTGCGATGTGCGCAGCCTTTCATCATGGCGTGGATAAAATGATCCCGGTAGCGACGGTGGAAGAAGCGGCTGAATATAAAAAACAAGGATTTATGGTCGGTGCCGAAAGAAACGGTGTGCAGCTTGAGGGTTTTGATTTCGGAAATTCCCCCTTCAGTTATATGACAGAGAAGATCAAAGGGCAGACCATAGTCATTTCCACAACCAACGGAACGCAAGCCATAGAAGCGGCAAAGGATGCTCATCAGGTTGTGATCGGTGCATTCACAAACATCACAGCTTTATGCGATTACCTGATCTCTCAGAACAGAAGTGTTTTGCTTTTGTGTTCAGGATGGAAGAATAGATTTAATTGGGAAGATAGCATTTTTGCCGGTGCTGTAACTACTCGATTGTTTGAAGCGGGACTCCACAATACGGGTGATGCAGCAAAGGCGATGTCTTTTTTATACGAACAGTCCCAGAAAAGTCAGATTAAATTCATCCGCAATTCTTCCCATGCGGAACGACTTGCTGCTATGGGATTAAAGAAGGACATCAAGTATTGTTTCCAGTTAGATCAAACGGATGTTATTCCTGTTCTCGAAGGGAAATATCTCGTGAAGCTTACAAAATAATTTACATTTCTATTCTCCTTGCTGAATGAAAAAGCTCACCTTCCTACTTGCACTTCTTGCTTTCCTGCTGATTCCCAATCAGCAGCCAGCATATTCCTGGGGTTTTTTCGCTCATAAGAAAATCAACCGCATGGCAGTATTCACCTTGCCCGAAGGGATGATTGGTTTTTACAAACAGCACATTGAATACTTGTCCGAGCACGCCGTAGATCCTGATAAAAGAAGGTATGCGAATGAAGAGGAAGCTCCGAGACATTACATTGACATAGATCACTACGGAAAATTCCCTTTTGATTCTGTTCCTCAATGGTGGAAGAAAGCGGTCGCCAAGTATTCAGAGGATACATTGAAAGCATACGGGATTGTGCCCTGGCACATCGAAAAAATGGTCTACCGTCTGACGGAAGCATTCAAGGAGGAGAACATGGATCTCATTCTGCATTATTCTGCGGATCTGGGACACTACATTGCCGATGCACACGTGCCTTTGCATACCACCGAAAATTATAACGGACAGCTGACCAATCAAAAAGGAATTCACGGTTTCTGGGAGTCCCGCATTCCGGAGTTGAAGTCGGAAGGTTATGATTATTGGGTAGGGCGTGCGAAGTACATTGAGAAGCCCATCAATAAAGCCTGGGAAGTAGTTAAAGACAGTCACGCTGCCGTTGATTCAGTTCTCATTTTCGAAGCCCAGTTGAATGCCATCTATTCTCAGGATAAAAAATACAGTTTTGAGAATCGCGGGGCTACATTGATGAAAGTTTATTCCAAGGAATATACAGAAGACTACGACCGATTACTTAATGGGATGGTAGAACACCGCATGCGGGAAGCCATCATCACCGTCGGCAGTTTATGGTATACCGCTTGGGTAAATGCCGGAAAACCCAATCTGGAAAGATTCAACGACAAAGAAGTTTCCGACTCTCTGAAGCAAGCCAACAAACTTTCCGAAGATCTCTGGAAAACAGGAAAGACGAAAGAGGGAAAAGGTCATGATGAATAAAACGTCGTATTATTAATTAGCTGTAATTTTGCATCATCCTAAACTAAAATAGTACACTATGAGCAAGAAAATTATTCTATTAAGTATGTCTGTTTTTTTATTGATTTTCGTCACAAGCTGTAGAAAAACAAAACTGACTGGCGATAAAGCTATTTATGAAGGCTATTGGCAAGGTGATTATACAGAGATGGAGCTAAGAGCGAATGGCAGAGCCGATTATCAGTATGACGATGGGACAGTAACCAAAAGTATCAGCAACGGTCGCCTCATTATCGATGGCTCCACTCTGAAAATAAAATTACTAATAAAAGTTAATTACCACATTGATTCGCCTCCAAGAACCTATCTGGATGCACCTGGGAATGAAGTAACGACGATGACCTTGGATGGGAACGTATTTTATAAACAATAGTCGACCTTTTATTCGGTTTTTTAGACTTCAGATATCAATATAGTAAGTGCTGCTCCCGGATGGTTCGCTGTGCTTTTTTTGAAAAAGCGATGCTAAAAAAAATTATCAGGATCTCTTCCATTCTTATTCTGCTTTTAATAGCAGTCTATTTTATCTTTCTCCAAAAACGTTATCCCATAAGCGCCATCGCGCATTCGCTGTCAATTGGCGATTCGGTGGACTCTTTCAACGGAGTAGTGGTGTATAACAACGGAATGAATTACCCTAAGAGCTATGGCAAACATTATGCAGCCGACAGTTCTTACTACTACGGAAAAAAATGGCAGTGCGTGGAATTCATCAAAAGGTATTACTATGATCATTTTCACCATAAAATGCCAAATGGATTTGGGAATGCAAAAGATTTTTTCGACAAGAAAGTAAAGGATGGAGCGTTTAACAAAGAGAGAGGCTTGACTCAGTTTACAAACGGAAGCATACAACCTCCGATGGTGGATGACATTCTGATCTTTGGTGGGAAGTACGGGCACGTAGCCATTGTTACAAACGCAACGCCTGAAGAGGTATTCGTAATTCAGCAGAACATTTACATGACGCCCCGGGAAAGTTTTAAATTGAGCTTGGTGAACGGAAAATATGTTGTTGGCGAAAAGAGAAGACCCGAAGGCTGGTTAAGGATGAAATGAATTAGCGCATCGCAGGATCAATGAATCTTCGGTCATTCAAAAAATCTTTATCCGTTAAAGTCAACAGGAATGCGATGATATCTTTTCGCTCTTTATCACTCAACGTTCCTATTTTTTTTACCTCTCCATCAGTAGTTGCGCTGTGTTCGACTGCACTGCCATAATGATTCAATACATCTTTCAGTTTTTTGTATCGTCCATCATGCATGTACGGGAAGGTCATTTCGATATTCCTTAGGCTGGGCACTTTGAATTTATAGTTATCGGCTTCAATGTTGGTTATTTTTCCTCTCCCAACGTCATTTAATGAAGTGTCGGGCCGGATTCCGTTGTTTCTATAGGAGTTGTCGCTGAATAAAGGTTCTTTGTGGCAGCTTGCGCATTTCAATCTGAAAGTTTCCAATCCACTTTTTTCTTGAACACTGAAAGTGTCTTTTCCAGCGATGTACTTATCATATCGGGAGTTGGCCGAGATCATCAGTCCTGTGAATTGAGCCAGACTTTTTAATACTCTTTCGGAGTTTATCAAGGTGTCTTTATAGGCTTTTCTGAAAAGAGCGACATACGCTTCGTTCTTCTTCAATTTTGCAACAATGTTTGTTATGCTTTCGTTCATCTCAATCGGACTGGTAATCGGATTCAATGGTTGTACCTCCAGGTTATTAACTCCGCCATCCGCCATGTAAGCATCTTTCCAGATCATGTTCTGCAATGCCGGAACATTTCTCGTCCCAATCTTTCCGTCTATTCCGTGGCTTAAACTGTGATCGATATGGGCGAAGGCTGCAACTCTAACGTGACAGCTCTGGCAGCTTGTGGAACTATCCTTTGATAGTATAGGATCGTAAAACAGTTTTCTTCCCAAGGAGAAGATCTCCGGTGTTAGTTTGTTGCTGGAGAAATTATATTCCGGTTTCGGGAAGCCTTTTGGAATTTTGAACACAACATCTTTTTTGGAAATGGTGTTAGCGTTGAATCTATAACTGAATCCTAAAAGGAGGAGTATGAAAGTGAGAGCAAGAAAGGCTGGGATCTTTTTCTTCATATCACTTCTGTATGCTGAATACATCGCTGTAGTTGTCTGCTATAATTGTCGAATTTTTAGAATCTACTACCGAAGGCATCTTTGAAAAGTCTATGTCTGTCGGTTCTTTAAGGATCTCTGCTGCATTAACTTTCATGTTTAAGATGGCCATTTTACCTTTCTCTATGAAGATAAATTCACTGAACGGAAAAAAAATTTTGCGGATGCAATAGTTCGGCTCTTTGTAGCCACCGATGTGATACTCAAGGATCTTTCCGGGAGCTGTTGATGCCGCTGCTTTCCCTTCGAGTTTCAGGAAAATATAACCGGTGTTCCACGCCCAAAACATTGCATTTGCTGGATCCAACGCTCCGGATTGTGCACCACTGCAATTGCGGGCGCTGTCGACCCCAATAACGAAAGAAAGTTTCGTGTAGTTTCCTTCCGGAATGTCTTTGAGGATTATTTGCTTGCTGGCTGCCTCGTCTTCATTGATCAGAAAATAATCTTTGTTGACATATTTTTTTCCATTTGCTTTTGTCAGACAGATGTTGCTGATGTAATATTTGAATTTTGTGATCGTGTAGGTTTGCCCCAGCGCATTTTTATATTCTATGCTATCTAATTTCAGAAACTGGTCGTCCACATAATGATTAAAAGCAATGCTCAACATCCCTTTGGAATGTTGAGCAGTTGTGTGGAAGGCGATCAAAAGAAGTGATGCCGTGAGTATGTAGATTGTCTTTATCAAGGTTATTTGCTGACCACCACTTTTGTGGTTTCTATTTGATCTCCGTCAGTTACTCTGACAAAATAGATCCCTGCATACACGGTCTGCAGATCAAAGTAACACATAGTGCTTCCCTGAAATAAAGTTTGTGTCTGAACAACTTTTCCCAAACCATCGATGAGCTCTACTTTACGGTTTGTTTTTCCACCCAAGTGAGACTGTACTGCAATGATGTCGTTCGCCGGATTTGGGTAGATTGTCAGTTTCAAATTTTCTTTTGCGGCATCAGCCACATCGGTTGTGGAAGTGTATGTTGTTAGACCTCCGGGTAAGGAAGTAACGGTTGTGACTACTTTGGTTCCGTAGAAAGTCGGACCCACAGCATAAGGATAATAGGAATTCCAGTTGGCATCTACCGTACAAAAGTAGGCGTAGGTTCCAAGAGGATACTCGGGAGTCACGCAGACTCTTCCATTGTGTTCATCGAGGTAGTCAGGTGTTGAAACAGATGTTGTGTTGTACTGGTAATCTTCCCGGTATCTGCCTAAGGGATAGGTCGAGTTGATGGGAGGGCCCGCTGCAACTGAACTTCCATCTGCATAAGTATTTCTTACTGAAATGCTCCTTAAGCCATAACTGGATTTTATTCTCACGATTCCGCCTGTTCCATCAGCATTTTTGTAGCCATAAGCTCCGTAGATCGGAAATCCGTCGTACGCATAGCCTAGCAAAGGTGAATGCACAGTTGAGTCGATCACGTACAATCCATCTGCGAGATATAGATTACAAACATTAGAAATAACGACCTGATCTAAATTGAATGCACTTGGATTCTGGTGATGATGGTAATTGGTTCCTGCCGGATGTCCTTTTGCACAATCAAAACCTACTTTCTCGGCAGGGATCGCATCTCTGTTCCAAACTCCGTCTCCGGGTCCGCCGGGGATTGGTCCGCCTGCTTCTGCGCTTGTTGAATTCTTCCACGACACACCATCTCGGTAATCAAACAAAGAAACTCCGTTGATAAAAACACCAATGGTTCCGGCTGTGGTTGGAGTAGGTGTACCGGTATTCTGTACCGGATTTAAAGGGATCTTGTATTTGTTATTATTGTTACCGCCCTGGTTGGGGTTGCCGTCTAAGTAAGGTCCGATCACATAAGCTGGAATTCCGCTGCAGCTGACATAAACGTGTGTGGTGCTGTAAGCTACTGCCTGACAGTTGGCGGGATAACTAGCGTCCACGATTGGAGTGGAACTTCCGCTGACGTAATGTCTTCCTGTCAATCCGCTAGTGTTCTGGATCCAACTGGAGATCGCTGGATTCACTTGTGCTGAAATGCTTGCTGTAATAAACAATGCAATTCCTGTTGTGATCTGTGAGATTTTATTTTTCATAGTTTTTTTGTTTTGTTCTTTAGACGACGGCTCTGTATCAAACTTGTGCTTATTTTGTCACAATAAATTTTTGGCCCATCTTCTCGTCTATCTTCAGATAGTATATTCCATTTTGATAATCTGAAAGGTCTAGTTTCAAGCTGCTATTTCCGACAATTTTGGAATCTACTAGTTGCGACAAAGAATTGTAAACTTCCACTTTGTCAATTGTTCCTTCTTCCGCTTTTATTTCCAAAAAAGTAGTTGCTGGGTTTGGGAAAATACGAATTGCAATTTCTGATTCGTTTTCTTCTATGCCTGTTATGCAATTAAATGACAGATAAGTTGGGTAGTGTAAAATAAATGAGCCAATGCCATTTGCACAACGTGCATAAGAAACATTAGCAGTTTGAGCTCCATAAGTAACACTATCGATAATGGTTCCGCTTGCATAGGAAAGTATTACTTCTTCGCCTAAACTCGATAATTTAAAGTTTGTGTGTA
>JBKJQG010000141.1:0-10128 GCA_046594925.1 Bacteroidia bacterium | reverse complement strand
TCTCCAAACTCCGGACTCCCGACTTCTAACTAACAAGATTTCGGAGAAAGCACTCAAATACGATCTTACGGTTCCCTTCGCCCGCTATGTCGTATTTGAGTGCTTTCTCCGAAATCTTGTTAGTTAGAAGTCGGGAGTCCGGAGTTTGGAGAAGAGAGGTGTCCAGTCCCGACAAATAATCTCCGCTATTTAAAATCTTAAAGATCAACTTATCTCCTTCCTCACCATACTTGCCCATCAGCGTCGAAAGATTTTCCATGGCGGGCGTTTCAATAGGCAAATAGCCATAAAGTTGAAAAACGCTTCGGATGGTATCAAAAATATAATTTCTTCTCACCATTTCAATTGGTGAAAAATCGCGGGTGCCTTTTGGTATGGATGGTTTTTGTGACATAAAATCTGAATCCTGGATATCGACCACGAATATCGGGAATTTTCCCTAATTATCAGCCTGCCGTTCATCCTAAAAAACAGCCCATTTGTAATTGATATTTAGGTGTTTAGCTTATCTCCGGCTGTGGTTTCATTAGAATTGATAGATTTGCATACTCAAAACAGAAAACAAGCACATATTGAAATATGAAGCGTTCATGAATACCTTAAAAAAACTAACCGTTATGAATAAAAAAATAGCAGCCCTACTTTTAACTTTCCAACTTCTAACTTTTAACTTATTAAAAGCCGACGAAGGCATGTGGCTGCCCATGCTGCTGAAGAATAATTACGAGCAGATGGTGAAGGAAGGCCTCAAGCTAACGCCGGAGCAACTGTACGACATCAATAACGCGAGTTTAAAAGATGCCATCGTTTGGTTCAACGGAGGATGTACGTCTGAGATCATTTCCGACAAAGGTCTATTGCTGACCAACCATCACTGTGGATACGAAGCCATAGCCAATCACAGCACTGCTGCTGACAATATCCTGGACAATGGATTCTGGGCAAAGAGTTTAGCAGAGGAAAAATCCAACCAAAATTTAGTAGCATCCATTCTTGTCCGCATGGAAGACGTTTCCGACCAAGTAAACAAACTAGTGAGCAGCACCGATCCCGAAGCAAAGAAACAAGAAGTGTTCAAGGGCATAGTTGATGCAGCTATCAAAAACACGCATTACGAAGGAGTAGTAAGATCTTTTTTCAAAGACAATGCCTACTACTTATTCATCTTCGAAAAATTTACCGACATCCGCCTCGTTGCAGCGCCTTCTCAATCCATTGGAAAATTTGGTGGTGATGTCGACAATTGGATGTGGCCACGTCATACCGGAGATTTCTCTATGTTCCGGATTTATGCTGATAAGGACAACAAGCCTGCTAAATATTCGGCTGACAATGTTCCGTACAAACCCAAAAAATACCTGAGTATTTCAAATAAAGGTGTGGAAGACGGTGACTTCACTATGGTTTACGGTTTTCCGGGAAGAACCAACCGTTATGAAACCTCCTACGGAATTGAACTGGCGACCAGTAAGATCAACCCTGCGATAGTTGCATTGCGCGACATACGTCTGACCGCATGGAAAGAGCAAATGGATAAAAGTGACAGCACCCGCCTGCTGATGTCCTCACAATATGCCAGAATCTCCAACTATTGGAAATATTTCATTGGTCAGACCGAACAATTGAAACGCTTGAAAGTATTTGAAGAGAAAAAACAAACAGAGACCGCATTCATGGATTGGGCGAAAGGAAAATCAGAATACGAAACCATTTTTCTAGGCTATGAAAAAGCTTACGCCGATTATAACAACTACGCATTGCACGCCACTTACATGAGGGAAGGCATCTCGGGATCGGGTATCCTCGCTGCAGCATGGAACTATGCTGCATTGCAAAAAGCCATGAGCGGAACCGATGCAATGAATCCCGACAATATTAAGAAAGCCACCGACCGCATCCAGTCGTTCAACTCAACGTTTTACAAATCCTTCAACAAAGCATCGGAGCAAAAGATTTTGGCGAAACTTGTTCAAATGTATTACGAGAACATTCCTCTTAATCAACAACCGGCGTATATGGCAGAGGTCCTGAAAAAATACAAGGGAAAGAACAACATAGAGACTTTTGAGAAATTCGCCAAAGCAGTCTTTGAAAAGAGTTTTATTGCCAATGCACAATCGGCGGAAGCCTTTCTCGCAAAACCGGATCTTAAAAAACTTGAAAAAGATCCTGCCTATGCATTTGTCTCCGCTTGTTACAACAACTACACAACAAACATTGAGCCCCACATTGACGCATTCAATGCTGCCAATACTGCACAAGGAAGTAAGTACATCAGAGGATTAATGGCTATGCAACCTGATAAAAAGTTCTACCCCGATGCTAACAGCACTTTGCGTTTGACTTATGGAACCGCAAAAGCTTATTCGCCGAAAGATGCCTCTTATTTTGCTTACTATACCACACTGAACGGACTTATTGAAAAAGAGAATCCAAAAGATTTCGAATTCAATGTGCCGGCGAAATTGAAAGAATTGTACAAGAACAAAGATTACGGGAACTATGCCGACAAGAACGGAGACATCCGTGTGGCTTTCATCAGCAACAACGACATCACAGGAGGAAACTCCGGAAGTCCGGTACTGAATGGCAACGGCGAATTAATAGGATTAGCTTTTGATGGAAACTGGGAAGCTATGAGCGGAGATATTTATTTCGACAGTAAATACAAACGCACGATCAGTGTGGATATCCGTTACGTTTTATTTCTTATCGACAAGTATGGCGGAGCGAAGAACTTAATCGACGAGATGAAGATCGTTCAGTAATTTGGAAATTAATCAATTTGGAAATTTGAAAATTGAGATTGAATTATAAAAAAAGCCCCACTCTTTCAATAAGAATGGGGCTTTTAAAATAGGGTCTGTTTTGACTATTTAATCTTGTTCAGGATCTTCTTAATATTTGCTTTGATCTCGTTCCCTATGATCATCTTTCCAACAACCGGTGTATCGATAGCCGTTTTCAGAATTTCTATATCATCGTAATAATTGAACTTCCTATCCTTATTGCTATCAAAACGCACTTTCATCAGAATGTTATTTGTTGACATGTCGATGAACCAATCTACCAATTGCGTATTGTCCGGCGTGATGCGGAACATGTTCCTTCCTGAAAGATCAGTGAGGTATACGGACTCAGCATCATCACCGTTTATGTACCCATCTAAATTGGTATCATCCTCGTGGATCCCTATCAAAATGAAATAGTATTTTTCTCCGATATATTCCTTGTCATAAAAAGGAAAATAGAATTGAGAAATGATCGCCGGCTTCTGAAGCAACAAGTGGGTCTCGTCCGTCTTCTTGTTGTAAAAAATTATGTTGTTGCAGTTTCCGAAATCAAGGGTATAAAAATTGTATTTGTAGCTTCTGTAGCTTCCCGAATAACTTTCGGAATATTCATCACTTGATTTTGAACGCAATCCTTTGTCTTCTTCTTTTTCGACTGTCTTCATTCCCAGTGGAATGAGTATGTAATCGGTGCTATCCAGGTCCATGTAATCACCATACACCAGGATCTGTTGGTTCTTAGGATCTTTGGTTGCCGTCGAATCATTCGCCACCAAACGCAAACCCGTTGTATTATCCGAACGGTTCTTATTGAACAGCACCATTACCAATAGGATGAGGACAGCTCCCACGATTCCTCCTATGATTATTCCAAGAACTAATTTTTTCATTTTTCGAGACTATATTTTTATCCAATGTTTTTTTACTTTGCCTCTATCGGTTTCAAATTCCACGATGTAGCTTCCTGCTTTCAGTTCTTCTGTTGAAGCAGTGTGATCCGAAAGGTACTGCCCTACCTGCACTGTTTTCATGAGATTGCCAGTGACCGAATAAATCCGTATGGTTTTCAAAAATGTAAGCTGTGAAAAATGTACATTCAGAATACCTGAAGGATTCGGCTGAATACTTAATATGTTCAAAAGAGTCGGAGAAGAAGCTATCGAGGTAAGAGGCAGGTACCTGCAGAAAGAATAAGAATTTATCAGTGTGACAGAAGCCCCGCTACTGTCCACCCTATAACCTTCAAAAGCGATGCATAGGCTGTCTCCACCCGGATCGGTTACAGCCACTTTACCAAATTGTCCGAAGTAAAGATTCGGATTAGGGAAATAACCGCCCTGATTATATATTCCTCCTTTGTAAGAACCATTATTGTTCAAAGCAGCAGCCTGAAAGATCGGATATTTGTATCCCGGACAGGTGTTAGTTGAAAAATTCGCATTGGTTCCGTCATCGATACCAAGCATGTGGGCATCACCCGATAGAATAAAAAGATTCCTGATGTTATTGCAATAAAAAAAATCATTTATCTCAGTGCGTTCAAGAGCATAAGCAGCCCAGTTGTCACTTCCTGTTCCGCTCCAAGAATAGGTCGTCATCCAGGCGATGATCAGGTTGTTGTCGCGAGCATACAAACATTCACTTTCAAACCAGGCGCGTTGAGAGGGCTTCATCACTTCCGAATACCGTTCGGACCTAAGGTCGGTCAAGATAAAATGCACCCGTCCTGCTGTGAACGATTGAGCGATCGGATTCCATGGCCCGGGCCCGAAAGCTAAAGGATAATGCGGCACGTATTCATGGTAAGCAATTCTTGCATTTTTTTTCCCGACAAAAGAGCTGTCCGAATCATTCCCGCTGAAATCGTGATCATCCCATACATACACAATGGGCGTCTGTTTCAAAAATTTCGCCAGGCGAGGTTTGGAAAGCACATAGTCTTCATAAGGCAGACGATGGATGTTGATGTTGGTAGCGCTGTTAGGATTCCGATAATGGAGGTCACCCATATTTATGTAAAAATCGGGTACCATATTTCTCATGGCGTCAAAGACTTTGTGATTGGAATTAATAGCACAACTTCCTATGACAAAAGAATAAGAGAAAGGGCCGTTTGCAAAAGTGGTAAAGGATCCGATGTCCTCCGGACTTGCATCCAGGATCCCATCAGCTTGAACTGCATAATAATATTTGGTGTAAGGGAGCAGACCGCCAATTTCGAGTGAAACCATGTAATTGGTGATTGAATCAATAACATAAGCAACGGAAAAATCCGGAGAAGAAAAGGTACTGTCTTGCGCAACTACCAAATGAACATCCGAAGATATACTTGTCATCTTCGCATTCACCTTTACCGAGTTATAAGTCACGGCTCCGCACCACATGTATTTCACTTCATTTTGTGAAAACAGTTGAAAAGAAAAGGAAAAAAGTAAGATGAGAAATAAATAACGCATTTAAAAAAATTAAAAATGAGGAACCCTTGTGAAATTCCTCATCAATTTAAGACAAATTCAACAAACGGAACTAAACCGTTAATTTCTTATATCTGACACGCTTAGGCTCCACATTTCCCAAACGTTTTTTCTTGTTCTCTTCGTACTCAGAATAACCGCCTTCGAAATAATAAACCTGTGAATCGCCTTCAAAAGCCAGTATGTGAGTACAAACCCTGTCGAGGAACCAACGGTCGTGGGAGATGATCACCGCACAACCTGCGTAGCTTTCCAGACCTTCTTCCAAAGCCCGCAGTGTATTTACGTCCAAGTCGTTGGTAGGCTCATCGAGCAACAATACGTTGGCTTCTTTTTTTAAGGTCATTGCCAAATGCAAACGATTTCTTTCACCACCTGATAATATTCCACATTTTTTCCCTTGGTCGGAACCGTTGAAGTTGAATTTGGAAACGTAAGCACGCGAGTTCAGTGTTTGCCCACCAATCACAATGTTCTCTGATCCCCCGGTCAATACTTCATAAATGGTTTTCTCCGGATCGATCTCGGTATGCGATTGATCCACATAAGCTATCTTCACCGTTGATCCTACTTTGAATTCCCCGTTGTCTGCTTTTTCCTCGCCCATGATCATGCGGAACAAAGTCGTTTTACCTGCACCGTTAGGCCCGATGATGCCGACAATTCCTGCAGGAGGCAATTTAAAATTCAAGTGTTCATATAATAATCTGTCGCCAAATGCTTTTGAAACGTCAATGGCTTCAATGACCTCATTTCCTAAACGCGGACCGTTCGGAATGAACAACTCCAGTTTTTCTTCAGTGGCTTTAGAATCCGCACCCAACATCTTCTCATAATTCTGCAAACGGGCTTTTGATTTCGTCTGGCGCCCTTTTGCTCCCTGACGCACCCAATCCAACTCACGCAACAATGTTTTCTGACGCTTGCTTTCTGTTTTCTCCTCTTGAGCTAGACGTTTTTGTTTCTGATCCAGCCAGTCGGAATAATTGCCTTTCCATGGAATACCCTCGCCTCTGTCCAACTCCAGGATCCAACCTGCAACATTGTCCAAGAAATATCTATCGTGGGTAACAGCAATGACTGTTCCTTTGTAGTTTTGTAAATGCTGCTCCAACCAATCTACGGATTCCGCGTCTAAATGGTTTGTAGGCTCATCCAACAATAAGATCTCCGGCTCCTGGATCAACAAACGGCAAAGAGCCACCCTTCTGCGTTCTCCTCCAGATAGATTCTTCACGGATGCATCACTTTCCGGACAACGCAAAGCTTCCATGGCTTGCTCCAGACGGTTATCGAGGTTCCAAAGATCGAACTGATCAATCAGATCCTGCAACTTAGCCTGACGGTTGATGAGTTTATCCATATCCTCCGCCGACATTTCCTCAGCGAACTTGTTGTTTACATCTTCGTATTCTTTCAGGATGGCTACGTGTTCTGCTGCACCCTCGCGGACGATCTCTATTACCGTTTTCGTCTCATCCAGCTGCGGCTCCTGCTCCAGCATTCCAATTTTATAACCCGGCGAAAAATGGATCTCCCCCTGGTAGTTCTTTTCCACTCCTGCGATAATCTTCAGCAAAGTGGATTTACCAGAACCGTTCAGACCGAGGATCCCGATCTTTGCTCCGTAATAAAAGGATAAATAGATGTCCTTTAAAATGGTCTTACCTGCCGGCAACGTGCGACTCACGTTCACCATTGAAAAAATTATTTGTCTGCCTTCTGACATCTGTGAAAAAATTAGAGAATTAATGAATTGTTGAAATGCAAATTTAGAATCCGATTCCGAGGTGCAAATATCGTAAAATCTGATGAATTTTATGCCTTATTTCAGAGGTAAATAAAGGGGGTGTTTTTCGTTGTATTTCCGCAAGTAAAGCATAATGGTCTGCTTCCTTCTTTTGTAGCTCAGGGCACTGTACTCCCTTAATAGCTCAGGCTCGCGGGCCAATATCAACTTCAGGTCACCCGAATCAATGTCTTCTGATATATTCGTTTCCATGTCGAAAACGCTGATTTTTTCCGGCACGCTGGCAAATTGCGGAGCCCCGGAGGTCGACTCAAGTGCTTCACGTTCCAACATCGGCAAATTACTTAAGGGATCTTGCACTTTATCCAAATAACACAACGAGCCTATGAGGATGCATTTCCTGAAACCTTCTGCGGTGTTTATGTAAAGTCGTTTGTTGATGGAAAAACCCCAAAGCTGATCTGTCTTTATACTTTTTGTGACACCCGAATTGTCGTAGTAGTTAATATTTTTCTTCATTACAACCTGATTCCAGAAATCTCCCTGATCTTTTGGATAATCAATAATGATCTGTTCCTTTCCTAGCGGAGAATTTTCTTTAAAATCAACCCATTTCAAATACACTCCTTCCGCAAGCTGATAGTCCCTGCTGTAAGCAACCGAATCTACCTTGGGTTTTGCAATAAAATAATCATCGGTCTTCTCCCCGGTCTGAGAAAAAACAGAAGAAGTACAAAAAAATAAAAGCAACGACCAACTTAATCTCATATGGTTAGCTCTTTAAATACAAAGGATGTTTGTCATTATACTTACGTAAATATATGAAAATGGAATCCCCCTTTTTGCGGTTTTTCAACTTCATGAAGGCCGCATACAATTCGGCATCGTCGTTTAGTAACACTTCCATGTTTTTGGCATTAAAATCCATCACTTTATTGGTCTTGGTATCCAGCAAAAACTGCTGCAATTCCTGAAAAGTGGGTTCAATAGCATACATGTCTCCGATGGGCTCATTCCTCAGCGGTGCCTGAACGATTAAGGCCGAAAACAGACAAAGATTCCCGATCACGTTCATGCGATGAAACTCGCCGTTGAAATTTATACAGACGGTTCGGTTCTGATAATATCCCCAAATAGTAGATGTTTGCAGCTTTTGCTCTAGCCCAGCGCTATCTTTATAGGTAATGAACTTCCGCTCCGTCATCTGATTCAGAAAATCGATCTCTGTATTCGGAACCGCTGAGACTATGGAAGTCTTGGGAATAGGGTTATTATTCTTGAATTGTTCGAACGTCAGGTAGATTCCTTCCTTGAATTCATAATCCCGGGAATAAGCAACAGTACCCGTCTGTGCCCGGCAGAACAGTGACAGAAGAAAGAGTACGGCTGCGAAAACTTGTTGCATGGAATTAGTTTTTTTGCGCTAAGAATTGTAAATTTCGTAAATATTCAGCTAAAAAATGAAAAAAACCCATTTCTTCTTTTTTGCTTTGTTCATCGGAACAACTGTTTCCATGGCACAAAGCAAAATGAACTTCGCGCTCGCTCAAAAAAAAGCGAGTGCCTCCACAGAAGTGATTGACGTTTTTGTAAAGGGCGACCTTATTGAAATAGCAAATATCTGCGCCTCGGTGAAAGGATCGGTAAAACACGCATCAGGGAATATTGCAGCGGTTCGCATCCCAGCTTCTGCCTTAGCGGCTTTCGCATCCAATAGCAAAATCCAAAGAATAGAAGCTTATCCTCCGCATTACCAACCGATGAACGACACCATGTTGAAGAACAACAACATTCTTCCGGTACATGCCGGAACGGCGCCATTGACGCAGGGATACAACGGTAGCGGAGTGATAGTGGGGATTATTGATACAGGGATTGATTTTTCACATCCGGATTTCAAAGATAGTTTAGGAAACACCCGCATCAAATACCTCTGGGACCAGCGTTTGCCGGTCGCCCCGAATACGCCAAGTTATGGTTACGGGCAAGAATGGAACAATGCAGGCATTGACGGAGGTATGGCAGCAGCTTCCACTGACATGGACTGGTACGGTCACGGAACCCACGTTGCGGGCGTGGCAGCCGGGAATGGTCTTGCGAGCGGAACATACAAAGGCGCCGCTCCGAAAGCAGATATAGTAATGGTGGTCTTTGATTTTTACAGCAGCAACCCGACCATCATGACCGACGCCGTGGATTACATTTATAAAAAAGCGGACACGCTCGGAAAACCATGTGTGATCAATGCGAGTCTGGGCGACTATTACGGCTCGCACGACGGGCTCGACCTTCAGGCACAGTTGATAAAAAACATGATCAATGCACAGAACGGAAGGGCCTTTGTGGCTGCGGCCGGAAATGCCGGCGACTATCCCTTTCATTTGGGATATACCGTGACCAGTGATACCAATTTTACTTTTTTCTCGAGCGCCAGCGGCGGGGAAAATTTCATTCTGTATTCAGATACCAGCGACTTCAACAATGTGCAAATTTCCATAGGAGTGGATCAGATGCTTCCCAGCCATTCATTCAGGGGAAGAACATCTTTTAAAAACATAGCGACACACCTCGGAGTTATATTGAATGATACCATTTATAACGGAACTAACCGCATTGGAATAGTGCAGTCATACGGAGATTCAGCCGCCGGTGTTTATTCACTTCAATTTAATATCATTCCCGATTCAACTTCTTATGACTGGAGATTGATAACCACTGGAAGCGGAAAATTCGACCTTTGGGATTTCAATGTAGTGAATTCAGGTTTGCCTTCTGCAGCTACACTGCCTGACAGTATCTATTACAAACGTCCCGACCTGAACCAAACCATTGTTTCTAGTTTTCAATGTCTCGATAACGTGATCACCGTTGGAAATTACACCAACCGGAAAAGTGTATTGAATTACAACAGCATGATGTTCATAGATCCAGCAAGAACGCCCGGACAAAGGCATCCGAATTCCAGCTCCGGCCCTACCCGTGACGGAAGAATAAAGCCAGATGTTGCTGCACCCGGAGATTTCATCATGTCCTGCACCCTTTTAGCAACCCTTCCCGGGGATGCAATCCTTTATCCAGATGCTTTTGACCCGGGCGGATATCATGTTCTGGG
>JBKJQG010000019.1:0-4117 GCA_046594925.1 Bacteroidia bacterium | reverse complement strand
AAATAATCGATTCTCTTTTTCATTTTCTCATCCTTACAAATGATAGCTCCACCTTCAATTGTTGAATACACCTTAGTGGCATGAAAACTCAGGATGGACAGGTCACCAAAATTGCAGACAGAATTACCGTCTATCTTCACACTAAAAGCATGGGCAGCGTCATAAATCACCTTTAAGCCATAAGTATCGGCTATCCTTTGTATCTCTTTTACATCACAGGGGTTTCCATAAACATGTACTGGCAAAATTGCCGTTGTTTTAGGAGTAATGGCCGCCTCAATTTTTTTCGGATCAATATTGAATGTATTCGGATCAATATCCACAAAAACAGGCTTTATATTATTCCACCATAAAGAATGTGTGGTTGCCACAAAGCTATAAGGAGTGGTTATTACCTCCCCTGTGATCTTTAAGGCTTGCAACGCTGTTATTAATGCTAATGTTCCATTTGAAAACAAACAAATATGATCCACTCCCAAATAGTTGCAAAGTTCCTTTTCCAACTGCTGATGAAATGCGCCATTGTTAGTGAGAATCTTATTGTCCCAGATCGTTCTCAAGTATTCAGTAAATTCTTCCAGTGGAGGCAGATTCGGCTGCGTTACATATATGTTATTTTTCATGGCTAATTTTTCTATATATAAGGATCAAAAGTACGCATTAATTTAACCAAGCCAATACCCCCTGTGCTATCCTGAATCCAAACAATTTATACACTGTGTCATACAGCGGATTCAATCCAGGACTGAACCTCCTGTCAAAGTGCTTTTCCAACATTACCTGAGCCATTGTCATATCAAACTTTGCCAGTCTTCTGATCTGCAAAAAGAATTTTTTATAATAAAACGACTTCTCAGCATTCAGGTATTCAGGCCTGTATTCCTTAAGGTATTCAATGATTTCGGCGCGCAAAGCAATGTATTGCACCCAATTTTGCTCCGGGTTGATTTGGGATATCTGCCCTGATGCTCTCTGTCTAACAATAGTAAGAGGAGTGTTATCAAACACTACGGCGGAATCGTTCTTAATCAGCCTGAACATTAGATCGGCTTCCTGGGAACTTTTTAATGATTCGTTCCAGCCGTTCACTTTCTTAACCTCGACTCCATTGAATAAATTTGAACTCGTAATACCTATACCGCTGATAAAAAGTCCCTTCATGGGATCTGTATCTCTTATATTGACAAGACTCGTCTTTCCATCACTACTCTTTTTTTCATACACCGCGGAAATAAATGCCGCTGATTGGTGCTGAATAAGAAGCAACTGATGTTTTATTTTATCGGGCTTCAGGAGATCGTCTGCATCTAAAAATTGAATCCAATCTCCTTTTGAAATAAAAAGTCCTCTATTCCTCGCAGCTGCGGCACCTTTTTTAGCTTCCTTTTGGACGAAAATCTTCGACGGGTATCGACTCTGAAAGCCGACTAAAATGTTAAGCGTATTGTCAGTGGAATTATTATCAATGCAAATGATCTCAATTTCTTTATGAGCTTGAGCCAATACCGACTCAATGCATTCAGAAATGTATTGTTCCACATTGAAACACGGTATGATTACGGAAACTAGCATCAATTCAAAAAAGAATAATTACAAGTATCAAAATAAAAACGAGGCTCTATCTTTTTATTCAATGCACCAAGCAACTCTACAGGGTTCTGATCGGAATACAGGATTTTTGCAACCCCCGAATCAACAATTGAATGAACATAGTCTGCACAACTCTCCGCGAACAAAGAAAACGCAGGAATGTTATACCTGCATGCATCATATAATGTAGTAGAATAAATACTTACAATCATGTCAGAATATCTGAATAAATAGTCAAGATTGTCTTCCAAAATAAAAACATTCCCGCCTTTAATAACCGATCTAAACGCATCTTTTTTCTCTGCCGGATGCGGTTTTACCCATATCACGTATTCTTGTTTTTTTAAAAGCAAATCTTTTGATAAAAAAGAAATATACTCTGATATCTCGCGAGGATGTTTATCCTGGGTCGTAATCAAGATAATTTTTTTATCTCCTTTCAACTTCTTCAACTTCTCCTCAATACTAAGAGGAATGTTCTTGTTTTCGTGCAAATAATATCCGAATACTTTAATTTGTTCTTCAGTATATTCAGCGCCCTGCAACAACCGTTGTTTCCAGAAATCTCCATACACCCAGATCTCCTCTGCAAACAGTGCCTTACCTCTTATTGCCTTTACCGGATGGGGAAACATATAAAATATATCTTCGGGAGCAATGAGGCCATGCTGAAGCTCGATCGCTCCGACTCCATTCCTTTTCATCGCAAGCAATGCGCCTTCTTTGTGGTAATGAGATACAAACAAAGCCTTTCTAGGACACAGAACTTTAAGTATTCTGTCCCACTCACGGTATTTTTTAAAAAATAGATCGATCGCAATACGAATGTTAAGCAATTCCTGTTCATCAAAAATGCCAGATTTTTTAATCCTGCCAAAGGTCTTTATCAAATCACGCCGCAATACTTTTTCATTAGAATTTAGCGGCTCAAACTGCAAATCATCCGACAATTCCTGAATGGAAAAATTAAAAACGGAAGGATGCCCTGATACATCAGATAGCGATACGAAACTGCTCAATTCATTATAAACATTATAGAAGTAAGATGAAACAAATAGATCATTCTCATCTTTCTTCAGTCTTCCCGGATCTATGACCAGATAGTCTCTGCCTTTAAAGGTGTTCAGCCGATCAAATGTAGAATGCCCCAAAACAGATCTTCTTTTATATTTCAGGTAGCCGCTGTAGATCAAGCGATTGCTAAACATTAATGTTCTATATTTTCCTCTCTTCGCATAATTTACTTTCAAACCATCCAGCACGATCTTTAGGACGTTAAAATCTTGGCAATCGAAAATGGAAAGATCTGTGACTCTGGAATAAAAATTATTTTTGAATTGCGAAAATGTCTTCATACTAATTTCAATTACAGCTCTTGGAGCGATGTCATACGTTTGAAATTCTCGGATCTGTTTATCAGTCCAGCAAAAGTATCAACCGCTTCCACTTTACCTTTATTGAGTAAGACGACTTTGTCAGCGTTTTTAATGGTCGATAATCTGTGTGCAACGATCAATATTGTGCATTTCCCTTTTAAAAGATCTACATTTTCCTGTATGAGTAACTCTGTCTCTGAGTCCAATGCAGAGGTGGCCTCATCCATGATCAGAATTTGCACATCTTTATACAATTCGCGTGCAATGGAGATGCGTTGCTTTTGTCCACCACTGATCATAATACCGTTGTTTCCAAGGGGAGCATTTTCCTTTTCCGGAAGTTCCATTACGAAATCGTAAATAGCGGCCTTTTTTAAAGCATCCCAAAATCTTTTCTTATTCTCTGGTGTTTCATCTGCCCAGAATGTAACATTATTGAAGACACTGTCATTAAAGACAATCGGTTCCTGGGTGATGTAGCCGATCTTATTTTGAAAGCTGCCCATATCAATTTCCTTCATGTCGTGGCTATCAATATTGATCGTACCTGAATTTACAGGCATCAAACCTGACAAAATATTTACAAGCGTTGTTTTGCCGCTTCCGCTTTCTCCAACAAAGGCTACTGTCTCATTTTTTACAATGGTAAGACTGATGTCATTCAACACCTGCGTATCTCCATAAGAAAAACCTACATTCTTTAGATTTATAGATTCATTGAACGTCCAGTTTATATTTTTTCCATTTACATCCTGATGTTTATTCAACTCCTTAATAAAGTCGTCAATGTTCTCAAGTGATCCCGAGACGGACAAAAATGAGTTCCAGTTGCTTTGCACCAGCATAAGGTAGTTAAGCGAACGGTAAAAGAACAATAAACTTAATATGATAAGCCCCAAACTTTGGTGAAATACGGTGGTTTGTGCAAGGATCACCAACGCAACAACCATAATGATCAGCGGTTCTCTGGAAGATTCAAGGAAGGCGGCGATCATGCCTATCTTTCTATTGTTCTTCTGAATCTCACTGATACTGACCTTCAATTTTGAAGCATAAGGTTTTATTCTAGCAGTAGCTTTCAAATATTTAAAAAAAGCAACTGATTGAATTAACAGTCCCTGGTAGTTATGCCCGATGCTTGTCAGTTTAAT
>JBKJQG010000367.1:0-9359 GCA_046594925.1 Bacteroidia bacterium | reverse complement strand
GTAGAGGTAGTTGAATTCAGTGTACTTGGTCAGCACATAAGCAAAGTCCAGAAAGAAATGATCTTTTCGGTAACCGACACCTGCCGAGTAACTGCTGCGGCTTGCATTTTTATTTTCATTGCCTTTGAAAGGGCTGCCGTATAAAGCATAACCAGCGCGGATCGCAAAGGGATCTAATCTCACTTCTCCCCCCACTCGCAAATTTCCGGTTGCTCTGTATTTGTCGCGGATGAGTTCATTCACATCTCCGAATACATTCGGATGGGAGCGTAATTGTGCGTAGGAATAATCCAAGTACTCATATTCCACATTCAGCAATCCGATCTTTTTGATGATGAAACCGACACTTCCGATTGCGCGGTAAGGTGTGGTGATCCTGTAATCGTATTCTCCGTCGGGAGAAAGCGTATCGTATTTGTATCCGCCTTCCAGATCGGATTCAACGCGGCTGCTGTATTTATCATTCATGCCGATGGTCGTAGGTGTATGAAGCGCCAAGCCTGCTCTGAACCAATCGTTCGCCCGGTAAATCGCTCCAACCTTTAAGTTCAGTCCGTTCCCGGATGTTTCCAGACTCTGGGTGTATTTGAAAGATTCGAAATTTGCTATTGTATCGTATTCATCCGTTTCTTCAAAAGTAGATTCTTCGCTGTAGCGCGTTCTTACAATTCCGATGGTTGCACCCAGGTACAACTTGCTTTTGTAGTTCCCGCCAAAGCTAAGGAAGGTTTCTCCCATGGATCCTGCTGTTTCCACGTTCTTTGCTTGTCTTGTCCCGTAATTCGGAACAACGTGTTCGTACTGATTGACAGCGGTGGAATCCATGACAGGATTGAAAAGATAAGCTTGCCACGCAAGTCCGGTACCGAACATATCAAAGTCTTCGGGTGCATTTCCGTTGGCTTCTGCGACAAACATATCAAGTAGTGAACTGTACTTGTTATCGCTTTTGATCTCCATGCGGTTGTGAAAATTATTCGTTCGGTTATGTCCGAATCCGAAATTCAGATTTTCCCATCCGCTGGTGTTCTTATCATTCATCAGGTTGAGGCTTGCTACCAAGCCGATGCTTCCGATGTTCAAATTTAATTTGCTGTCGCTTGAACTGTTCCCGTTGTAAACCGAAGAAGTGGTTTGAGAAAATACTGCTGGGGAAATGGACAATTCCGTTTTTTTGAAAATCCCGATTCCCGCAGGATTGAAACTTAAGGTGGAGATGTCTCCCCCCAAAGCACCCATGGATCCTGCCATTGATGCGAAGCGGGCTGTTCCTCCGAAAGTGATTTGTGAGTAACGCATGGCATCGATGTCGTTTTGTGCATGCGAAGAAAACACGGAAACCAATCCTAGTGCTGCGATCAAAATATGCTTTTGCATGGTCATGTCTTTAAATGAATGAACCGTGTTCTTCATCTTACATTTATTGTAAAATTAAGAACACGGTTCAGAATAAGTTATCTTCTTGGAGGTCTTGAACCCGACGGAGGAGTGGAACCGCCTTTGCTGCTTGGGGTAGAACTTTCCTTAGGCTGTTCAAATCTCGGAGATTCACTTCTCGGAGATTCATTGCGCGGTTTTTCCTGTTTCGGTGTTTCGTACTTAGGCTGTTCGTATTTCGGTTGCTCTATTGGCTTTTCGTAAACCGGCTTTTCATTATTAACCGGTTTCTCGTTGTAAGCGGGTTTTTCGTTGTATGCCGGTTTCTCATTTCCTGTTTTTCCATTATTGGATCCGTTGCCGGGTTTGCTGTAAGCCGGATTCTCTGTTGAAGTCGGCTTGCTGTTGCCGTTCTCTGGTTTGTAAGCCGGATTCACGGGACCAATGGGTTTTGAACCTATGCTGACAGGAGTGGGTTTGTAATTCTCAGTAGTAGAAACATAAACGGGTTTGATGCGTCCATATTCGTCTTTGCTCCATTTATCCGGATTTGCTTTTGCTTCGGTTTCCAATTCATTGATCATGCGGTGAGCAAGTGTCGGTTGTGCGGTGGCTCTGCCATTTGAACCGCCGGAGGTTCTTGGTCCGTAATAATAACTGTTGTTATCGTAGCTGTTGAAATAGTTGTTGTCATACTGTCCGGCATAATACCCATCCCAGTAGCCGTTGTTGTATCCGGCACCGTATGGGTCGTACCCATAACCGTATCCATATCCGTAAGGATCATAACCGTACCCGTATGGATTGTACCAAGGATCATAAGCCCATCCCTGATTTCCGTACCAGTAATAACTCGGGTTGTAAGAATAAGTGAAATAACTTGGTCCCCAGAAATTATAACCCATGTACACGCTGGTTCCGTAGTTATAAGGGTTTCCGGTATACCAATAGGAGTTGGTGTAGTAATTATCGTAATACCCGTAACTGCCACAATTTCCGTGGAATCGTCTTAAACGCACTGCATAAGCATCATCATAATAATCATCATAATCAAATGGCTGATCCTCATAATAATTGTTTGTAGTAGTGTTGATGGTGGTTTTCCCGTCTGAAGGGGTATAATAATCATCAGAAGTGGTAGTCGCACTGCGTTTGGTGTTCTTTGCAGCCAAGGCTTCTTGTTCCGCTTGTTTTTTTGCTTCTTCGCGCTCTTGCGCTTCTGCCAATAGTCGTTTTTGCTGGTCTGCTTCTTTGTCTTTCGATGAATAATAGATATCATCGCTGTAGGTGCTGGACTGAGCACCTTCAGGAGATTTACAGGAAGTAAACGCCAGTAAAACGATTGCCAGAATGCTTAAATAGGTTTTCATTTTTAGGTTTATTATTAAAAGGGGATGATTTTCCGAGCTTTTTAAAATCGACAAGAGGTTTAATTTTCTATTTTTACGGTTCCTTTAGTCTGTTATAAAATTACAAATACTATACCACAAAACAAAGATTATGAGCAAGGAGTTATCAACGCGAGAAGGGAATTATTCGGAATGGTACAACGAGTTGGTCGTAAAAGCCGACTTAGCAGAACATTCGGCCGTGAAAGGCTGTATGGTCATTAAACCATACGGGTATGCGATCTGGGAAAAAATGCAGCAAGCATTGGATAAAATGTTCAAGGATACCGATCACGTGAACGCTTATTTTCCACTGTTCATCCCGAAATCCTTTTTCAGCAAAGAAGCCAGCCATGTTGACGGTTTTGCCAAAGAATGTGCCGTGGTGACACATTACCGCCTGAAAACCGCGCCGGATGGCAGTGTAGTAGTGGATGAAACCGCCAAGTTGGACGAAGAGCTGATCGTGCGTCCGACCTCCGAGACAATCATCTGGAACACTTACAGAGGCTGGATACAGTCTTACCGCGACTTACCGATCCTGGTGAATCAGTGGGCGAATGTAGTACGCTGGGAAATGCGTACCCGTCTTTTTTTAAGAACTACTGAATTTTTATGGCAGGAAGGCCACACCGCTCATGCCACTTCAGAAGAAGCGGTGATTGAGACCGAAAAGATGCTGAAAGTATATGCCGAGTTTGCCGAGAATTGGATGGCGATGCCGGTGATCCAAGGAATAAAAACCGCCAATGAGCGATTTGCAGGTGCTGTGGAAACTTATTGCATCGAAGCACTGATGCAGGATGGTAAGGCTTTACAGGCAGGAACCTCCCATTTTTTGGGGCAGAACTTTGCCAAAGCATTTGACGTAAAATTTGCAAACAAAGAAGGGAAGCAAGATTTTGTGTGGGCGACGTCCTGGGGAGTATCAACAAGGTTGATGGGCGCTTTGATTATGTCGCATTCCGACGACAAAGGCTTGGTGCTTCCTCCAAAACTAGCACCCTTTCAGGTAGTGATTGTTCCGATCTACAAAGGAGAAGAGCAATTGGCTCAGATCAACGAAGTAGTGGCGAAAATGAAAAAAGCCATGGAAGCAAAAGGGATCAGCGTGAAATACGATAACCGTGATTCACAGCGTCCAGGCTGGAAATTTGCGGAATACGAGCTGAAAGGGGTTCCTGTAAGGATCGCGATTGGCGGAAGAGATCTGGAGAATGGTACCGTTGAGGTGGCCAGAAGAGATACCATGGAGAAGGAAACGCTTCAGCAGGCCGACTTAGAGAACAAGATCGAACATTTGTTGCAGCAGATTCAGGAGAATTTGTATCAGAAAGCCAAGAACATGACCGAGTCAAAAACATACTCAGCCGACACCTATGCTGAATTCAAGAAGATCCTTGATGAAACGCCGGGCTTTGTGATGGCTCATTGGGACGGCACTCCGGAGAGCGAACAAAAGATAAAAGAAGAAACAAAAGCGACCATACGCTGTATACCTTTGGACAGCAAAGCCGAAGAAGGAGTCTGCATCTATAGCGGAAAACCATCCCAGAGAAGGGTTGTATTCGCCAGAGCCTATTAGAAGAACCAAAACACATCCGGAAATGGAAAAGAAAACGCCCAGGGAGCTGATCTTAAAGACACTCAAAGAAAAGTCGAGCATGAAGCAGGATGTGTATGCCAATACGCTGCAGACCTTCCTGACACTTAAAAAAGCGGCCAAGGAAGTGGCTTATGAGCTTTCTAAAGAGGCAAAAGCAATTGACAAGCGTGTGGAGATTGAATACAAGGAAAAGGGCGAATTTGAGTTTGAGCTGAGGGTGGCCGGCGATCTTCTCATTTTTGCAATGCACACTAACATCTTTGAGTTCGATAAGACCCACCAGATCTGGAAAAGCTCTTATGTGAAAGAGGACAATTCAAGGACGTTCTGCGGGATGATCAACATCTACAATTTTTTGAACGATTCTTTTAAATACAACAGGATCAATGATTTAGGCTATGTGATCGGGCGAATTTTCGTGAACAAAGAGAATCACTATTTTGTAGAAGGCAAGCGTCAATTGGGCTTTCTATACAGCGATTTCGTGCATTCGGTGATAGACGAAGCCGCGATCAAGGCCGTGCTGGAATCAACGGTTCTGTATTGCCTCAGTTTCGACCTGTTTACGCCACCTTTCGATACCATCAAAGAGATCAGTGTGCTGGATATGCAGTCGGTTTCAGAGAGCATGCAGGTTAAAACCGGCAAACGCTTAGGCTTTCGTTTTCAGGCAGATAATGATTCAATCGATTGATTTTTGCGGAAAGTATGAGAAATATTTTGCAGAAAAGGATTTTTCATTTACATTTGCACTCCCAAAATTAAAGGGCCCGTTCGTCTAGGGGTTAGGACGCCAGGTTTTCATCCTGGTAAGAGGGGTTCGATTCCCCTACGGGCTACAAAAGTATAATTAGAAAGTAAATTAAAAATTTTTATTGATGATTGGGATCAATAAATAATAAATAAAAAAAATGGCAAATCACAAATCGAGTATCAAAAGAATCCGTTCTAACGATGCTAAAAGATTAAGAAATCGTTACCAGGCGAAAACAATGCGTAATGCAGTTAAGGAATTAAGAGCTGACGAAAGTAAAAAAACGGCTGCTGAAAAACTTCCGAAAGTTATCGCGATGGTTGATAAACTAGCTAAGAAAAGCGTAATTCACAAAAACAAAGCGGCTAACTTGAAATCCAAGCTGACTAAAAAAGTGAACGCGTTAAAAAAATAAAACGTAGAATAATTTTCACGTTAATCTATTAAATTGGGCTCCCACGATTGTGCGGAGCCTTTTTCATTTCAAGCATTAGTGTTTACGGCTCCGTAAATTTTTACAAAGATTGTTCTTACTCCGCAACTTTCTTTTAACACATAGACACATAGTTTTATTAGGTAATGCCCAGTTGGGAGGGTAGTCTTTTCGAGGCGATCTTCTTGCTATGGCACTTGAGCGGCTATGTAGAGGTATTTGATAGAAAAATAAATTTTTTCACAGAGGATTTATGATAACAAAGAAATATTTGGATGAATTGACCTATGAGGTTCTTGGTTCGGCCATTGAGGTTCACAAGACGGTTGGGCGTGGACTATTGGAAAGCGTTTATCACGCTTGCATGAAGGAAGAGTTGCGACACAGAAAAATAAGCTTCTTAACGGAGATGAGAATTCCCTTGATCTACAAGAAGACCGAACTGGATATTGATTTTCGTTGCGATCTTTTTGTTGAGAATTGTTTGGTGGTCGAATTAAAATCTGTTCAGACAAGTCCTACTGTGTTTGAAGCACAGCTTCTGACCTATATGCAGCTCTTAAAAGCCCCTAAAGGAATGATCATCAATTTCAATTGTAAGCACCTTTTTAATGAGGGGCAAAAGACTTATGTCAACGAGTATTTTCGATTGCTTGAGAAAAACTAAAATCAGCCGATTGACAAAAATAAAACCTATGTGTCTATGTGTTAAAAAATTCCAAGGGTTAAAGAAATGGAAGAAAGTAAATTAGGAATAAAAGCTTGGGCGGAGGAAGACCGGCCGAGGGAAAAGTTAATGGAGAAGGGCAGACACGTGCTTACGGAAGCAGAACTGATAGCTATCCTTATAGGAACAGGGAACAGGAACGAAAGTGCCGTGGGCCTATCAAAGCGTATCCTAGCAAGCGTAGGAAACAATCTCAACGACCTGGGAAAGCTAAACATCAATGAACTTCAAAAATTCAAGGGCATTGGAGAAGCTAAGGCAATAAGTGTAATGGCAGCATTAGAGCTAGGCAGAAGAAGAAAAGAAACGGAGACATTGAAGCGCGACAAAATCACTTCCAGTCAATCTGTGTTTGATATCATGAAGCCCATTTTCATTGATTTACCGCACGAAGAGTTTTGGCTGCTCATGCTAAACCGAGCCAATTCAGTAATCAAAAAGGAATTGATCTCCCGCGGAGGTGTGAGCGGAACCGTGGTGGATACCAAGATTATTTTTAAGGCAGCAGTGGAGCAATACGCTTGTTCGATCATCATTTGTCACAATCATCCTTCCGGGAATCTGAAGCCGAGCGAGGCGGATGTTAGGATCACGAAAAATATCAAAGAGGCCGGAAAGATAATGGAGATCCCGCTGATCGATCATCTGATCATCACCGAAAATGCATACTACAGTTTTGCTGACGAAGGGGGCCTATGATTTTTGTTCGGCGGCAGCTTTGGTTTTTTTGGTCAGCTCCTTGAATTGCTCTGAATTCCGGATCGCATCGAACATCGGATCCGTTTCTAAACGCGCTGGATCTTTGAATCCGTTCTTCAAAGCTTCCTCCAATGAACGGAAGGCTTCTGTTTTGTTTCCTTCCATCGAAAAGAGTTCAGCGGTCAGATAGTCTGCTTCGGAATTTGTCGGGTCAACTATCCTATAAAGTTCTGCGAACATTTTTGATGCAGGCATGTTTTTTTGCTGGATTGCGTTGCTTGTTTGCATGTAGGCAACCAGACTCAAATAATCCAGGAGACGTTTGTTCATCAGTTGCTCTTCCGTTTTTCCGGTTTTTTTGTTCAGCATCGCCGTTTCTTGTTTCCACCAGGTACTGTTCTTCGATTGGAAAGCTTCTCCATAATAGGCTTTCAACTCTTCTTCTTTTTGCCAGATCGTTTGTTCTTTCTTTAATGCGGCATCTACTTCCGCATTTTCTTTTAAAGGTTTGTAGATCGCGTAGTAGTCTTTCAAGTCCGCAAGTCCGTCAAAAAAATTGATGGTCCGCCTAACCAAGTTGTAAACCTCGACCGTTTTTTTATTTTGCTGTGCAAGTTTGATATTTTCCGAATACAGTGCAATTTCTTGTTTCACAAAACCATCGTCCTTTAGTTTCGGATGTTTACGCATAGCTCCCAGTTCGCACCATAAAAATCCCTCTTTCATAATGGAAGCACCGGGCCATTCGTGTTTCCCGTCGAATTCAATGAAGGCATGTTTCACCGGACGTCCTATGAGGTCGACCATGTCGTATTTCCGCATTTCTATGTAATTGAAATCCCCGTTGCCGCAGATGCCTAAGAACGTGTAATCAGATCTTGGGTCCGGAGTACTGATGGCAGGGGCTGCTGCTCCACAGCAGATCACGCCTGCAATGCCTCCGTTGGAAATACAAAGTGCATTAGCCACGCGCGCTCCTCCTGAGAATCCCATGAGGTAAATGCGTGAGGGGTCAATCGACAAGCGATCGTGTGAGTCGGAAAATAAATTGTCCGCGATCTTTTTTGTCTCTTCCCATCCGGTTCCGTTCCTGGAATTGTTGGAGCCGACCAAAATGTAACCGTACTTTTCTGCCAGTTCTTTATACATGGATACCGGAAGTCTTCCATCGGCATGCGCGTCAAAAATGTAAATGATTGGGTAACTCTTTTCGGGAGTGTAGGACGACGGCAGGTACAAGGCATAGGATTGCGAAGCGTCAGACAGAACGGATACCTTTTCAATGAGTTCTCCCTTTGCAAAATTCTCTTTTGCAAGAACAGTATCTTTTGTTTCAACTGTTTTTGTTTTTTCCGTGTCTGAAGAACAGGAATTCAGGAACGTTATCAGGCAAAGGGCTAGTGTTAGTTTTTTCATCTTGTTAAGGTAAATCTGATGGGTATATTGAATTGAACATTTACAGGTAAGCCATTTTCAAACCCCGGAATCCAGGGAGGCATAATGGAAACAACCCTCACGGCTTCCTGATCAAGTTCCCCCGTTACACCTTTTATGATGTAAACTTCCTTTATGGAGCCGTCTGTCTGAACCGTAAAAGAAACATACGTTGTTCCCTGTTGGTTGGGGGTTTTGGAAACGTTGGGATATTCGAAGTTCGATTGGATAAATTGCATAAGGCCTTCTTCGCCTCCAAGCGAGACCGGCAACTCGCATTGATCGTCCTCGATCGCGAGACGGAGCAGTCTTTCGTCCAGTTTTTCAAAATTCTTATGCCCCTCTGGAAGATAATTGGCATTCACATGATGCAAGAATTCCCCTGTTTCACAGATGTCACCGTTGTTGAAAAAGGTAGAGGCCTCACCCTCTTTTTTTCCGGCAATGTAATGGTAGACAGAATACTTGTCACCAAAATAAATGGTGCTCGGTCCATCCTTCACTCCCTTATTGAAACTTACCGTTGATCGTTTGGTTCCGGTGTGGGTATATTCCCGTAGTGTTCCGGATCCTTGCTTCAGTGTTCCGTAATCCACGCTTTTCCCAAAGGCATCATTCATAGCAATGACACTATAAGGTTGGTTATCCTTGTATTCTATGTTCGACAGAACCGTTCCGCTCGAGTAGTAGCAAATGTAATTTCCGTTCAAACTGTCATTCTTATAGCTTTTCTCAGTCTGTATCTTTCCGTCTTCATAATACTGTTTGCATGGGCCGTTGGCCTTTCCGTTGGCGTAGGTCTTCGTGAACCAGACATTTCCGTTTGGATGGTAGGATTGCCATACGCTGTCCCTTTCGCCATCTTTGAAATAAACGGTGCTCAAACGCTTTTGTTCTTTGTAATACTTCCCGACGCCATTTTTTATACCGTTAGAGTAGTT
>JBKJQG010000286.1:0-5370 GCA_046594925.1 Bacteroidia bacterium | reverse complement strand
CTCCGCTTTTTGGTAGCCGAAAGGTACCCCAACAGACAGCTTTTTACTTAGTCCGTAATCCACTTGGGCGTTATACATCGGCGAGGTTTTATGACTCTCAATGTTTCCAATAAAACTGTAATTTGAACTTTTTAAATATGTTTTTTCCAAAGCCCGACCCCATAAATTTAAACCCACACCTGCTGTAATCATTAATTTCCCTTTAATTCCATTGTCAACACTATCATTTGCAGTTTTCACGGAAAAAGAATGACCTTCTTCAAAAGACACAGTTGAATGACGGTTGGTCGAAAAAAGAGTATAGGAAGAGACAACCAAGAAGAAGAAAGTAAGTAAACTCGATTTTTTCATTCAATGGGCTATAACTGTTATCAAACATACATAAAAAACACTCTCCTTTCTAATATACGCGATTTGTTTATATGAAAATTGATGCTATATTTACTTGTCAGCCAACAAAATCGATTAGGATGTTAAATACGATTAAACGGAATTCCATTTTTTTGTTATTTGCCTTATTTGCGTTCGTTTCTTGTAAAAAAGATAAGATAACCCATGTCACCGGAGTAGTTGTAGATGCGACAAGATCTCTATCTGGAATCGACAATGCTAAAGTTTATTTGCAGGCAATAAAGGCCGACTTTACCTGTTTTAGTTGCCTTGCGCAGACCGTTGCCACCTATAATGCAGATGCTTCCGGGCGTTTTAGTTTTTCATTCGTCGGAGACGAAGGATATTCATATTCTGTTGTTGGTTCAGCTCAAAATTATTATAGCAACATCGGAACGGGGGATTATACATCCTTAGATAAGGAACAAAAAAATATGATTGAAGTTGAGCTGAAGCCAGTTGCCTGGTTAAAGCTTCATGTGAAGAATACCAGTCCTTTTGATGCTGCCGATGAAATTGATGTAGATAACACCTTCGTATCTGGAGGCAACGGAGGTCCGTTGTACGGTAACGCTATAGATACCGTTATTTCAGGAAGTGTTTCAGGAAACAGCAATGTGAACATCGTGTGGTTTGTGACTAAAAACGGAATCCAAACAACTTATTCATCGACCCTTTTTTGCTCACGGTTTGACACTACCTCTTATACGATTAACTATTAGAATTTAATCGAGTCTTAAAATAGTCGGGTAAAAACGGGTAAACAATTTTTTTAAGCTATCTTAGCAAGAATGCGAACTACTTCTTCATTCCAAAACTTAATCTCTCAAACGTAAATCTCATGGGGTTCTTTATGAAACAAATTCAATACATTTTTAGCCCCCTAAATTGCTATTAATCAACACAATATGTATTTGATGAAGTTTTAGACGCGTAAGCTAGGATCAAAATCGGCTTGTAGAAACGAAAATATATATGCTATATTTGTTATGAAAAATTTAAATCTCAAAAAATGAAAAAAATAGTACTTTCTGCAGCTGCGATCTTCGCATTTGCTTTTAACGGATCCGCTCAGGTTGCTCCTGATTTTAGTTTTGAAGCTTGGACTGTTGTTGCCCTTCCGGGAACAACTGCAGAGGATCCAAACGGCTGGGCAAGCTTTAATACCCTAAACAGTAGTTTCACTAGCTCTATGCCTATCACTGTTTCCAAAGAAACAACAGGTACTATACCGGCTGGGTTAATAGCTGCTAAAATTACAACTGATGTTATTCCAAGTACTATTATGATTCCGAATCCTTTTACACCAGGACAGAATTTTGATACAGTAGGATTTGTAGCGACAGGTAAAGTAGTATTGGGATCGCCACCTAAATTATCATTAGGTTTTACAATGCCTGCAGGCGTTTCCCGTCCTTCTACTTTATCTTTTTCGTCTAAAGCGACACCTATGGCGGGAGATTCTGCGTTCGTTTTGGCTTATTTAACGCACTCAAACGGAGTAACAAGAGATACGATTGCATCCGGACAGTATGTTACTGGTGCAACCACCACCAGTTTTGCAGTCAACAGTATCACCATGAGTTACAACCCAGCATTCAGCACTGTGTGGGCTGACACGATGATCGTGATCGCTTCTTCCAGCGTGTTCAAACATTCTGGTGCTAAGAAAGGGAGCATTTTTTGGGTTGATAATTTTGTCTGGTCAGGATACAGCTCTGTAAACGAGATCGAAAATTCCGGTGATGTTTCTGTTTACCCAAATCCCGCTACTAACGTGATCAGTTTTGTTAGTTCGGTGGATGCTTCTGCAGTGGAGGTGATGGACATCACTGGCCGTAAAGTAGTAACGTTCGGAATGAACGCAAACAAAGCTTCTTTGGAAACTTCTTCTTTTTCTTCTGGAATGTACATGTACAATGTATTGAATGAGAAAAAAGAAGTAATTAACAGAGGAAAGTTCGAGATCGCGAAATAATCGCTTTAGAATAATATTCATCAAGCGCCTGCGACGATAAGTTGCAGGCGTTCTTGTTTTATGGCGGAAGGAGATATGCCTACAAGACAAAATAATCCCCCTAGCCCCCTTTTTAAGGGGGAATGGATACACCTACACCTCATAAGTACAGCAAACAAAGCGGAATTCCGTATCTTTACAAAAAGCAATACATTGAACCCAAGAATTTCAGACGGCCTTCATTATTTTTCAAAATTATCTTTCCGCAGAGTATGGAACGCGGCAAAGGTGGTGATGAGTTTTTATATCTCTAAATGGAGTAAAACGCCCATTCAATGGGGCGTACCCATCAGCGTTACTTTTGAGCCTACCACTTCCTGCAATTTGAGATGTCCGGAATGTCCCAGCGGTAAAAGAGAATTCACCCGTCCGACCGGCATGCTTCAGAATGATTTTTTCAGGGCAACCATTGATGAATTATACAAAGAGATCTCTTACCTCATTTTTTATTTTCAGGGGGAGCCTTTCCTGAATCCGAAATTTCTGGAAATGGTAAAATATGCCTCGTCCAAAAGAATTTATACAGCCACTTCCACCAACGCACATTATCTGAACGATGAGGTGGCCAAAAAAACGGTAGAAAGCGGATTGAGCAGATTGATTATTTCCATTGACGGAACAACCCAGGAAACATACGAACAGTACAGGATTGGAGGCGACCTCAAAAAGGTGATCGAAGGCGCAGAGAATGTCGTGAAGTGGAAAAAGCAATTGAAATCAAAAACGCCTCATATCATTTTTCAGTTTTTGGTGGTGAAGCCGAATGAGCATCAGATTGATGAGGTGGAAGTGCTTGCAAAGAAAATAGGAGTGGATGAGGTGAGATTCAAAACGGCGCAGATGTATGATTACGTGAATGGAAACAAACTGATCCCAACCATCGAAAAATATTCCCGTTACAAACAACAAGATGACGGCACCTACGCCATCAAGAACGAAATGGAAAACCACTGCTGGAGATTGTGGCATTCGACTGTAATTACCTGGGATGGCTTGGTTGTTCCATGTTGTTTCGATAAAGACGCACAGCATCAATTGGGTGATCTGAAGCAAGTGTCCTTCAAAGAAATGTGGAGAGGGGAGAAGTACAATAATTTCAGGGCTTCTGTTTTGAGATCTCGTTCTGAGATTGATATTTGTAAAAATTGTACAGAAGGGACTAAAGTTTGGGCGTAGACCTCACCCCTAACCCCTCTCCGAAGGAGAGGGGAAGAGATTAACATAAAAAAGCTCCGAAACGAAATTCCGAAGCTCTATTTATTTTTTAATTCTAAAATTCTAAAAATCAAAAATTCTAAAATTGTCAGACCGTCATGATCTCTTTTTCCTTCACTTCCAAATGTTTATCGCATTTTACCACATACCCATCAGTTAAAGTTTGAACAAGGGTTTCTGCGCTCTTTATCTCGTCCTCTGGTGTTCCGTTCTTTTGAAGTTTTTTTAATTCTTCGTTTGCTTCTTTTCTTAATGTTCGCAAAACAATTTTCCCGTTTTCAGCTTCCGATTTTGCTTTTTTTACTAAATCTTTTCTGCGTTCTTCTGTTAATGCAGGGACTAAGATACGAATCAACACACCATCGTTTTGTGGATTTAATCCTAAGTTGGCAGCCATAATAGCTTTTTCAATTGGAGTCAACATTGATTTTTCCCAAGGTTGAACAACCAATGTACGTGCATCAGCAGTATTTACATTCGCTACTTGACTCAAGGGTGTACGCGTCCCATAATAATCCACAGAAATGCTTTCTAGCATAGTGGGGCTGGCTTTCCCGGCACGAACTTTTACCAATTCTGATTCTAAGTGATTAAGAGCTTTTTCCATTTGCTCTTTTGCATTATCTAATATAAATTGAATATCTTCTGTCATAATTTCAGTGTTAAGTATCTAGTCTCAGAGCAAAAATACAAATTTGTAACGTAATCTCAATTTTCAAATTTTCAAATTTCCAAATTCTCAAATTCGAAGAACTTGAAATTAGAATTCAACCAATGTCCCTACTTTTTGGCCTTCTACAAGGCGTTTTAGATTGCCTTTTTTGTTCATGTCGAATACGATGATCGGCAGTTTGTTCTCTTTACAAAGCGTGAAAGCGGTCATATCCATTACTTCCAGGCCTTTTGCATAGACTTCCTCAAAAGAGATTGTATCGTATTTTGTGGCAGTTTTATCTTTTTCAGGGTCAGCAGTGTAAATTCCATCCACACGTGTTCCTTTCAGGACAACATCTGCTTCAATTTCGATCGCTCTCAAAGTTGCAGCCGTATCTGTAGTGAAATAAGGATTTCCTGTTCCTGCTCCGAAAATCACCACTCTATTCTTTTCCAGGTGTCGTACAGCTTTTCTGCGGATGAAAGGCTCGCAGATCTGTTCCATCTTGATGGCCGACTGCAAACGGGTTTCTACTCCGGCTTTCTCCAAGGATGCTTGTAAAGCCATGGAGTTGATCACCGTTGCCAGCATTCCCATATAATCTCCCTGAACACGATCCATGCCACCCGCTTCCGCTTGAACTCCCCTGAAAATATTTCCTCCTCCGATTACGATCGCCACTTCTACTCCCATGGCAGCCACTTCTTTGATCGCAGCAGCATATTCTGTTAAACGGTCGTGATCAATACCGAATTGTTTGTTACCCATTAGGGATTCGCCACTAAGTTTCAGAAGAATGCGTTTGTATTTCATAGACTGTTTTTTGTGTTTAGTACGTCAATAATAAAAGGCGCTTAGCGCCCAAAAAAAAGTCCCGAATAAATCGGGACTTGAAATAAATAATGAATTAGCCTAATGCGATTCGTTTGAATCCTGTAACGGTCAATCCTTTTTCTGATTCGTTCAGATATTGAGCGATGGTTTTTTTGTTGTCTTTGATGAACTCTTGATTCAACAGAGTAGATTCTTTGTAGAACTTGTTCAGTTTACCCATTGCAATTTTTTCAAGCATTTCTTCCGGCTTACCTTCTTC
>JBKJQG010000166.1:0-5373 GCA_046594925.1 Bacteroidia bacterium | reverse complement strand
TAAAATTACAATTTTGAAATTTTTCATTTTGTCATTGATTTGAGTTGTTGTCGTTTAGCATTGTGCCTAACATTATACATATGCGAACAAAAGGAGCGCATATACATCCAAGTATGGGTGGATTGGCGTGCTTTAGTTCGTTTATATTAAATATGTTTTTTTTCAAAAAAAAGAGTACTCATTCGGAGTACTCTTTTCTTAAAATTTTATCCCGATAGCTATCGGGAAATCACAAATCACTATCCTAAATACGTTTTCAGAATTTTACTTCTAGAAGTATGTTTCAATCGTCTAATAGCTTTTTCCTTGATCTGACGAACCCGTTCGCGGGTCAGGTCAAACTTTTCGCCGATCTCTTCGAGTGTCATGGCATGTTCTCCACTTAATCCAAAGTACAAACGCACAACGTCAGCTTCACGGGAAGTTAAAGTATGCAAAGCGCGTTCGATTTCGCGACGTAAAGATTCGTTCAATAGTCCGTTTTCGGGACTTGGGCTGTCATCTGCCTGCATAACATCGTACATCGAGCCTGCATTGTCGTCACCGGTTGTCAAAGGCGCGTCCATGGAAACGTGGCGGCCAGTATTTTTCATCGACTCCTTTACTTCCTGCTCGGTGATCTCCAGCATATTAGCGATCTCAGCCGGACTAGGTTCCCGTTCAAATTCTTGTTCTAACTTAGAAAATGTCTTATTGATCTTGTTGATGGAGCCGATTTTGTTCAAAGGCAAACGAACGATACGGGATTGTTCAGCCAAAGCTTGCAGGATCGACTGACGGATCCACCATACGGCGTAAGAAATGAATTTAAAGCCGCGGGTCTCATCGAAACGCTGAGCAGCTTTGATAAGTCCCAAGTTCCCTTCATTGATCAGATCGGGTAGGCTGAGGCCCTGGTTTTGGTATTGTTTGGATACGGAAACTACGAAACGTAAGTTGGCTTTGGTGAGTTTCTCGAGAGCTGATTGGTCACCGGCGCGTATTTTACGAGCCAATTCAACTTCTTCATCAGCTGTGATCAGATCTACTTTTCCGATCTCTTGTAGGTATTTGTCGAGGGATGCTGTTTCGCGGTTGGTAACCTGCTTCGATATCTTGAGCTGTCTCATAAAAAGGGGTATAATTTAAAACCTATAACTATACGCGATAGTTTCCTAAAAGTTTCAACTAAATTACATTTTTTTCGGGATAAAAGGGGTTTTTTCAACGATAAATGGGGTTTTAGCTGGGTTGCTTATTTGGCGGGTTTCCTGGGGCTGAGACGAGCCAATTTGGTGACTAGGTAACTAAGTAAATGGGTGACTAGGTGGGTTTGGCTCGATGTCGAGGGAGTTTATCCTTCGTAGGTTTTTAACACATAGAAACATAGACAGATAGGTTTTATGGGGTTTCGAATCCTTATGGGGTTGGATCTGGATGGGAGGTTAGGTTTTCTGTGTTTTCTCCTCGGCTGGGCTGGAGATTGAGATAGAAAAATAAATTTTTTACACAGAGGGTTCTTCTAGGGGATTTGAGTTTGACGGAAACCTCCCCCTGCCCCCTCAGATCCAGATAGCTATCGGGAGGGGACAGGTTCGACGTTACTTCCAATCTTACCGTTCCACTACCTCATCACTTCATCACCTCCGATTTGGCACAAAAAAAACTCCCACCTTTTAGTGAGAGTTTATGTTTAATAGAACTGAAAACTAATTTGCAGCGGGCGCACTTTCCGGTTTCGGAAGCAATGCTTTGCGCGACAATTTGAATTTTCCTGTTTTAGGATCTGTTCCGATCAGTTTCACCTGGATCTTTTCACCTTCTTTCAGTACGCCATCCATGCTTTCTAAGCGGGAATGGTTTACTTCAGAGATGTGTAACAAACCGTCTTTGCCTGGCATGAATTCTACGAAAGCACCAAATGCCATGATGGATTTTACTTTTCCTTCATAGATCTCGCCAACTTCCGGCTGTGCAACAATTCCTTTGATCTTCGCCAATACAGCATCGATCTTTTCTTTGTCGACTGCAACGATGTCGATGTGTCCCATTCCGTCTTTTTCTTCGATGACGATGGTAGCACCAGTTTCACGCTGCATTTCCTGAATAATTTTCCCTCCAGGCCCAATGATTGCACCAATAAATTCTTTTGGTATAACCATTTTCACAATACGCGGAGCATGTGCTTTGTAATCTTCACGGGAAGCAGTGATGGTCTTAGCCATTTCAGCAAGGATGTGTAAACGTCCTTGTTTCGCTTGTTCCAACGCTTCAGCCATTACTTCGTATGGTAAGCCGTCCACTTTCAAGTCCATTTGACAAGCAGTGATTCCGTCTTTTGTTCCTGTAACTTTAAAGTCCATGTCACCCAAGTGATCTTCATCACCTAAGATATCGGAAAGGATAGCATATTTTCCTTTGTCGTCAGTGATCAATCCCATTGCAATTCCGGAAACAGGTTTTGTGATCTTCACACCTGCATCCATCATTGCCAATGTTCTTGCACAAACGGTCGCCATAGAAGAAGAGCCATTTGATTCTAAAATATCAGAAACGATACGAATTGTATAAGGATTTTCCGGAGAAAGCACTTGTCTTAAAGAACGTTCAGCCAAATTACCATGTCCAACTTCACGTCTTCCCGGTCCACGGTTTGGTTTTACTTCACCTGTAGAAAAGGCAGGGAAGTTATAATGCAGCATGAAGTTGTTTTGTCCCTGGAACAAAGCTCTGTCGATCGATTGAAGATCTAATTTAGTACCTAAAGTAACGGTAGTTAAGGATTGTGTTTCACCGCGTGTAAACACAGCAGAACCGTGAGCAGAAGGCAAATAACCAATTTCGCTCCAGATAGGGCGGATTTGATCTGTTTTACGACCATCCAGACGAGCTCTTTCATCCAATACAAATCTGCGAACAGCGTTGTATTCTACTTCGTGGTAATATTTTTTAACTAAAGTAGTATTGATACTTGCTTTTTCTTCTTCAGTAAAAGAATCGATAAATGCAGTAACAACTGCTTTGAAAGCAGCACCACGTTCTTTTTTATTAGGGTTTTGTGTTTTTGCAACAGCGTATGCTTTATCATAAAGTTCAGTATGAACACGGGTTCTTAAATCAGCATCGTTTACTTCGTGACAATATTCACGTTTAACAATTTTGCCATTTTTAGCTTCTACTTTAGCAACCAATTCGTTGATTGCGTTGATTTCTAATTTGATTGCTTCGTGAGCGAATTTAATTGCTTCCAGCATTTCTGCTTCAGAAGCTTCTTTCATTTCACCTTCCACCATCATGATGTCTTTTGCATTTGCAGCAACAATCATTTCCAGTGTAGCTTTTGCATTTGCTTCAACAGTTGGATTGATAACATATTTTCCATCAATTTTTGAAACACGTACTTCAGACACCGGTCCGTTAAAAGGAATGTTGGATATTGAAATGGCAGCAGAAGCAGCTAAACAAGCTAATGCATCGGGCATTTCATTTTTATCTCCGGAAATTAACGAAATTAATACTTGAACATCTGCATGAAAATCTTCCGGGAAGAGTGGGCGTAATGCACGGTCTACTAAACGGCAAATTAATATTTCGTAATCAGAAATTCTAGCTTCACGCTTGAAGAAGCCTCCAGGGAAGCGGCCAGCAGAAGCAAATTTTTCTTGATAGTCAACTGATAATGGCAAAAAGTCGGTTCCTTCTTTTGCATCTTCTTTAGCAACAACAGTTGCAAGCAACATGGTGTCTCCCATTCTAACGACAACAGAACCATCTGCTTGTTTCGCTAGTTTTCCTGTTTCTAATGATATCTCGCGACCATCAGCTAGTTTGAATGTGTGTGTAATTCCAATTTGTGACATGTTTTTTGTTTTTTTAATTTATTGTTTTCTTACCTACCTATATAATTAATTGTTGAATTTTTGATTTGTTGATTTGTAGAGTTGAGTTTTCATTTTTGAAGGAAAAGCAACTATAACCTTTCAAATTTATACTGTTTTAATTCTAAAATTCCAGAATTCTAAAATTAACCTCCAGATGCACAAAAAGCATTCTACTTGCGGTAGAATGCCTTTGGTAAGGTTATCTTAAGAAATTCAATTACTTTCTCAGATCAAGTTTCTTAACGATCGCACGGTATCTTTCGATATCGTTAGCTTTCACGTAATCCAAAAGGCTACGTCTTTTAGCAACTAAAGCGATCAGAGATTTCTGAGTTCCGAAGTCTTTTTTATTTGATTTCAAATGCTCAGTCAAATGAGAGATTCTGTGAGAGAACAAAGCGATTTGTCCTTCTGATGAACCGGTATCTTTTTCAGATTTACCGTGAGTTTTGAAAATGTCTTTTTTAATTTCTGCTGTTAAATACATCGTATTCGTCTTTTTGTTTTTAATTTTTAGGACTGCAAAGATAGAGGTTAATTTTGATTTGCCAATAAAATTTGACCTTTTTTTGGGCAAAAACGCACCTGAGGAGCGTTAGTGGGTGATGAAGTGATGAAGTGATGGGGTGATGAGGGGTGAAGAGGGGTGAAAAGGGGTGATGAAGTGATGAGGGGTGATGAAGTGGGATTATTCAGGGAAATGGGCTGTAATGTTGTAGGGTGATGAAGTGATGAAGTGGGATTATTCAGGGAAATGGGTTGTAATGTAAGGTTCGTAGTTTTTCCTTCATCCTTAATTAACCTGAACGGAAAAATCACCAAAATCTTGATCATAGCCCCTGAGAGCGATCTTTGACGTGCTTTTGTACAAAGGAAGTGTATCTATGTCGCCCGTGAAAACAGTATAAATACACGGAGGGGTTCGTGGTAAGAATCACCCAACGCTCCACAAGAGGCGAGGAGCAGGGCAGCAGAAATTACAAGTAGAACTGACTTCATTTTTTTAACCTTTAACCTACCTCATCACCTCATCACCTCATCACCTCATCACCCCATCACCTAATCACTAATTCTTAAACATCTTCAACAGCGCGCCCACCCTCATCTTTATCTCCTTGCGATTGATGATCTTATCCAAAAAGCCATGCTCCAATACAAATTCTGAGGTCTGGAAGCCTTTTGGAAGGTCTTTTCCGATGGTTTCTTTCACAACACGCGGGCCAGCGAAGCCAATCAAGGCTCCCGGTTCTGCGATGTTCAGGTCGCCCAACATCGCATAAGATGCAGTCACACCTCCCGTTGTAGGGTCGGTAAGGAAAGAGATGTAAGGTACTTTTGCTTCTGCCATCAAGGACAGTTTTGCAGAGGTCTTTGCCATTTGCATCAATGAGAATGCGGCTTCCATCATTCGGGCACCTCCGGATTTGGAGATGATCATCAACGGAATACGCTTTTCTATGCAATAATCACAAGCTCTTGCTATTTTTTCTCCTACTACAGAACCCATGGAACC
>JBKJQG010000160.1:0-3142 GCA_046594925.1 Bacteroidia bacterium | reverse complement strand
CATCACAGGCCGCACCGGGATAGACGTTGTCCAGCCAGGTGCCGCCCAAACCTTTGTTCCGGTCTAAAATCACAAAATTGTCGATCCCCGATTGTTTTAAGCGAATTCCCATGCAGATTCCCGCAAAGCCAGCTCCGATAATGATATGGTCGTACTTTTTTGTCAACGCAATTCCTTAGTTCAGTTCAATTATAGGCATTTTTACCGAATTTTTCTTTGTTTTTGAAGATGGATAACCTATATTTGTAAGAGGAAACAAACAAAAAGAGATTTATTTTTAGCTTCGTGCAACAATTGGATACTTTTTGCGTTTAACCCTATATATTTCAATTTATTATTCACCTTGGGCGAATTAACAAAATTTACCAAAGCCCTTTAAAAACTGTAGAACCATAAGGAAACCTTTACTTTTTTATACTAATCATTACGTAAAAAAGGAGGTCCTATGCCTATTCAACAGTTTGTTGACGACCAAGAACTCGTTAACCAGTACATCAAAGGTGATGAATCAGCACTAAGTTTATTGATTACACGCCACAAGCGCAGAATCTTCAGCTATATCATGCTGACCGTTAAGGACAGAGCATTAGCAGAAGATATCTTTCAGGACACCTTTATTAAAGTGATCAACACCTTAAAAAAAGGACACTATAATGAAGAAGGCAAGTTTCTTCCATGGGTACTGCGGATTTCCCACAACCTGATCATCGATACCTTCAGACGCGATAAACGTATGCCTACAATCAGCGGTGGAACCAATGATGAAGGCGAGGATTTCGATATCTTCAGCGTATTGGGCGTTTATGATAAGACGGCAGAAGAGGAGATCATTCAGTCGCAGATCCGAAAAGACATTCGTAAACTGGTGGAAGCTTTACCGGCTGAGCAGAGAGAAGTATTGATGATGCGTCATTACTACGACATGAGCTTTAAAGAAATCTCAGAACAGACGAATGTGAGCATCAACACTGCTTTGGGCCGTATGAGATATGCTTTGATCAACTTGCGCAAGATGATAGAAGAGAAGGAGATCGCAGTAAGCATTTAATTAATTGTTTGGTTATTAGTTATTTATAAGAAAGAGAGCCGGTTTTTTACAAGACCGGCTCTTTTTTTAGGACCTTTTGCAATAAACAGGATTTGCTTCCGTTATCTTGATATAAACGAACTAAACTAAACTAAACCTTTAAAACAACTGAATGAATAAAACCTCTACTAAAAAAATTATTGAACCAAAGAGTACAGAAATGAGTGGGACAAGTGATGATAACAAAGATTTTCCTTTTGAACCCGGAAAAAACGTCATCAACAACATTCTAAACTATTCAAAAGCATTATCGATCCGGAAATCTCAAAGCGGTGAACATTTTGAAATGGTACTGAACTAAAATAAGGTTCAAAAAATTTGAGAAGAGCCCTTCCGATAATTCGGAGGGGCTTTTTTATGGATCTATTTCTGCAGATAAATCGTTAGTCAATTATATGAATTTCAAAATACTGGCAAGAAGGAGACCGCTGCACCACTTGCGGAAACAGGAATCGAAAAGAGAATTAAGCGTTTAGGAATGACCGTCTAGAATAATTTCTAAAATCCATCTATTCATATTTTTGCACCAGTCAGAGAAGTCTCTTTTTGTCATATATTTGGTTGATCTGTTCCAATCCATGACAAAAATGATAAAATACTTTTTAATCTTTCTGTTTTTTCCAACCCCGTTCATATTAACTGGACAGGGAAAGGTCGATTCTTTATCTACGCTTCTCAGAACCGATAAAGAAGATACCAATAAAGTAAATCATCTGAATTTGCTGGCATTGGAGTTTAAGAACAACAATCCAGATACTTCACTTCAGGTTGCAAAACAAGCACTTGCGTTGGCGGAAAAAACAGGATTCAAAAAAGGGAAAGCAGAAGCTCGCTTGTGGATTGGTTCAGCTCTTGCCAATCTCGGTAAATACGAGGAAGCACTTTCCAATTATTCAATCTCTCTGAAAATTTTCCAGGAAACCGGTAATAAAAAATATGAAGGGAAATGTTTTAACAACATTGGATTAGCTTATTATCTAAGTGGAAATTATTCCGAAGCAGCAAAGAATCATAAGGCTGCTATGAAGGTCAGGCGTGAAATGGGTGATGAAAAAGGAATGGCAGATTCCTATTTTAATACAGGGATTGTTTTTTATTATCAGGGGAATTTTCCAGAAGCATTAAAAAATTATTTTGCCGCGCTTAAAACATACGAGTCGCTTAACTATACTGAAGGAATTGCGAATTCCTATACTGGATTAGGCTTGGTATATGAGAACCAGGAGAATTATACGGATGCGTTGAAATATCAATTCAAATCCCTTGAACTTGCAAAAAAGGTCGGTCGTGGCCAGATGATTGCGAACGCCCACAACAACTTAGGGAATATATACTTGGACCAGAGACGATACAATGAAGCTCTCGAGCATTATACGACCTGCATTACTATGTATGAAGAAGCTGGGGACAAAGCTGGTCTGGGTGGAACGCATTACAACGTAGGTGGTGTGTATTACCTCCAACACAAGTTTGATGAAGCATTGAAAGAATTTTTTATAGCCATTAAGATCGGTGAAGAGATCGGCAATAAAGCCAGTCTAGCAATCGGCTACAAAGGTGTGGGCGATATTTTCATTCAGCAGCATAAGTACAACCTAGCAGAAACATATATGATGAAGGCCAAGGCAACATCGGTGGAAGCTGGTTTAAAAGACGCATTGAAAGGAGCATATTTAGGGTTGTCGCAGCTCGATAGCGCGAAAGGGGATTTTAAAGGGGCCTATGAATATCATAAGCTTTATATCTCTTGCCGCGACACGATTGACAACGAAGAAACGCGAAAAAAAACCATCCAGAGTCAGATGACCTTCGACTTTGAGAAGAAAGAAGCTGTTGCAGAGGCAGAACACAAAAAAGAACTTGAGAATCAGGAGTTGATCGCCAATGAAAAAAGCCGCAAACAAAAAATTGTACTTGCCCTCGTTTCCTGCTTTTTACTGCTGGTGATAGTGTTCGCTGGATTTATTTTTAGGTCGCTCCGAATAACCCGCAAGCAAAAGGATATCATCGAACAGCAGAAGAAAATTGTAGAAGAACAAAAAGCGGTAGTAGATG
>JBKJQG010000146.1:0-10484 GCA_046594925.1 Bacteroidia bacterium | reverse complement strand
GTTGCTTCCACGATGGGAGCGATCTCCGGATAGTGGACGTGGCAGATGCGTGGGAACAAATGATGCTCTGTTTGGTAATTCAATCCTCGTACATAATAAGTGATCAACCAGCTGCCTCTTGAAAAATCTGCAGTGGTCTCCATCTGGTGAATCGCCCATTCGTTCTCAATGTTTCCTTTTTCGTCAGGATTAGGAAACTTAGCTTCTTCCACAACGTGGGCCAACTGGAATACAATGCTTAGGATAAGACCAGCTATTGTGTGCATGATCAGAAAACCGATCAATAATTGAAAAAAACTATACCCGAATACAACCATCGGGATCACGAACATATAGGTGAAATAGACCGATTTCCAGAAGATCAGGGACATCAAAGTGACGAACTTACGACCCGCGCTGTCGCGGTGCTGTCCTTCTTTGATAAACTGGATGTATTGAACAAAATCCTTTGCTGTTATCCAATACAGAGACATAATAGAATAAAATACAAATACATAGAATACCTGGAAACGCTGTACTTTTTTGTATTTCCCAGCAGGTGAAAAACGCATAATCACTTTGTTGTCGATGTCACGGTCGTGTTCGTGGATGTTTGTATAAGTGTGATGGAGTACATTGTGTTGGGTTCTCCAGTTACGGTTATCACCACCAACAAGAGTCAAAGCTTGAGCCACCATCTTATTAATGAACGGGTTGGCTGAGTATGCATCGTGGTTGGCATCGTGCATAACACTCATTCCGATCCCTGCAAGTCCGAGGCCCATTACAAAATAACAAGTCCAGATTCCCATAGTACCAAAGCCTTGGGTAAGTACAAGTGAATAAGGGACAAAGTAAAGGGAAAGCATTACAATGGTCTTGAAAACCATATTCACATTGGCATGCGGGGAGATCTTTTTATCGATAAAATACTGATCGACACGTGTTTTTAAGGTACTGTAAAATTGAGTTTTATCTTTATTTATAAATTTGATCTTTTGTTTCATCTAATGGCAATTTTGATTGCAAAAATACAGAAAAAATCAGGATAAAACTCCAGTTTTTCGACCAACAGGCTCCTGAGGCTATAAATTGAGGTCCATTCTCCTGTAAAAGAACAACATAGAGACCAGAAAGAAGACCGAAAACACCAAGCCTACTATGCTAAAATCATTGACCAAGAAAAGGAGGGCTTCCTTTACAAAAAAGGTAAGGGCAAAAAGATGTACCCCCCAGCGCTTCATGTGCCAGACACCAATGTAGGAGATGAAACTGCAGGCCACAATCAACCCAAACAGCGCCGGATACCAGTCCCCCATTTTTTTGACTGCCGGAGAAAACACCGAAGGAAAGCTGAAAACTATCCAGATAAAACCAAGGATGCAGATGATCCGGATCAGAACAGGGCGTTTAAGGGTTGACTGCATGCTTATTGTTGATTTTTTGACTTAGAGAGATGGAGATTGAATGCTTCCTGTCACCCAAAATTCCACTCTCTTGTACATATTCTAGTGCATTTTTTTTCTGGCTGATCTCAAAATTTCTCCATTTCAACAAGTCAGCAATTTTCCAATTAGTTAGACCTGATGGCCTCCACCGGATCCAGCTGCGATGCTCCATAAGCCGGAATAAATCCGGAAACCACTCCTATCAAGATAGAAATCGTGAATCCCAGGATCACGTTCGATTTGCTCAGGACGATTTCCATGCCAATGGAATCCCCTGCGACCAAGGTTAAGAGAAACACAACCAGCAAGCCGATCATCCCTCCCAGCAATGACAAAAAGATAGCCTCAAACAGAAATTGTGAAAGGATGAAGTAGTTCTTGGCGCCTAGGGATTTCTGGATGCCTATGATATTGGTCCGCTCCTTAACGGAAACGAACATAATGTTGGCAATTCCGAAACCGCCCACCAGGATGGAGAACCCACCAATCACCCAACCTACAACACCCACCACCCCGAACAAACTGTCGAACTGGGTCGAGATCAGGCTGGTTTGATTGAGCGCAAAGTTATCGTCCGAACGCGGCTTCAGCTTGCGGATGGAGCGCATCAGCCCGGTTAGCTCATCAATCAAGTCATCGTTGCTCACACCCGCCTTCGCCCTCACCAGGATCTGAGGGTCGAGGTCCTCATTCCTTATGTCTACCAAAGTTCTTGCATAATTAATGGGCACCAGCACTTCGGTGTCGACACTGCCGCCGAGGATACTTTCTCCCTCCTTCTTGAAAACGCCTACCACCATTACCTTGGCCCCATTGATCTTCACCATCTCGCCTATTGGGTTCTGATTCGGAAACAGGGCCCTTGCAAGCACATCGCCGATCACCGCGACAGGTCTGCCTGATGCTGATTCAATATCCGTAAAATAGCGTCCTTCCGCGATTTCGAAATTTTTTACGCGGTCGTACTGATGCGAGGCACAATTGATGTTGACCCTTTCAATGCTGTTACTTTTGTATTTAATAGTGATGCGGGCACTGACCAAAAAGGCGGCTGAAGCTGCACCGTCGCACTTTTCAAGGATCCGGCTCAATTCGGGATAATCCGGAACCGGGCGGTTCATGTACTTCCACCAGGGATAGTCCGGCCCGAATGTCCACGGCCACTTTTGTACAAAGACAACGTCATCCCCCAAACTCTGCACGCTTTTCCGGAGGTTCTGCTCCAGCGAATCCACTATGGTAAATACGATGATGATTGCGAAGATGCCAATGGTGATGCCCAGCAGCGACAGAAAAGTACGCAGCTTGTTGGTCGCCAGAGAAACTATGGCGAACGAAACACTTTCTTTTAAAAGACCAAAAATGATCATTTGGAAACGGGGTTGAAAACATGCAAATGTACCAAAAAAAATTGCTAGGAACTTCTAAAAATTTCAGAACTAGGAAAGCTCGGAAATCGCCTTTATTAACAAAAAAAACATTTATCAACAAACTACGTATAAGACCTTAAATCGCTTAATTTTTAATACTTTTGCAATACAAAATTTACATCGTTTATGAGCGGTACCAAAAAGATAAAAAATGCACTTATTTCGGTGTATTACAAAGATAATTTAGAGCCTGTCATTCATCAGTTGAGTGTATTGGGTGTAAAAATATTTAGTACCGGCGGCACGCAGGAATTCATTGAAAAACTTGGTGTGGCAGTCACTCCGGTTGAATCACTCACTTCCTACCCTTCTATTTTAGGGGGGCGCGTAAAAACATTGCATCCGAAAATTTTCGGCGGGATCCTCAGCAGAAGAGAATTACAAAGCGACATCGATCAATTGGAAGAATACGAAATTCCCGAAATTGATCTGGTGATAGTGGATCTATATCCCTTCGAAGAGACTGTCAGATCAGGTGCTGCAGAGCAAGCCATCATCGAGAAGATCGACATCGGAGGAATTTCACTCATCCGTGCAGCCGCAAAAAACTTCAAGGATGTTGTGATTGTTTCCTCTAAAAACGAATACACTTATTTACACGACACGGTTCTGGTGGAGCAAAAAGGATCTTCTACATTAGAGAACAGACGACACCTCGCCACCTGCGCCTTTAACGTTTCCTCTCACTACGATACTGCGATCTTCAATTATTTCAACGGAGAAAATACCCTTGCATTCAAACAAAGCATTCAGGATGCCCAAGTGTTGCGCTACGGCGAGAACCCCCACCAGAAAGGCGTTTTCTACGGCAACCTCGAAGAAATGTTCACGAAGTGGAACGGCAAAGAATTATCTTACAACAATTTACTGGACGTAGATGCTGCTGTCAGCCTGATTTCCGAGTTCAGCGACACGACCTTCGCGATCTTAAAACACAACAACGCCTGTGGCATTGCTTCCCGCCCAAAATTGGTGGACGCTTATCTCGCGGCATTGGCGGGTGATCCAACCAGCGCATTCGGTGGCGTACTGATCACTAACAAAGAAATCGATCTTTCAACTGCCGAAGAAATAAATAAATTATTCTGCGAAGTGATCATTGCTCCTTCTTACGATGTGAAAGCAATAGAATTGTTAAAATCAAAACCGAACCGCATCATTCTTCAACAAAAAAATGTGGCCTTAGCCGGGAAATCTTTCCGCACTTTGTTGAACGGCGTGATCGAACAAGACAAGGATCTGAAAACAGAAACGCATAACGACATGCATACGGTTACGAAAACCGCTCCCTCAAAAGATGAATTGCGCGACTTGGAATTTGCAAATAAAATTGTTAAGCATACAAAATCGAATACGATTGTCTTGGCCAAAAACAATCAGTTGTTGGCAAGCGGTGTAGGACAAACATCCAGAGTGGATGCTTTGCAACAAGCCATTGTAAAAGCAACCAATTTCGGATTCGATCTAAAAGGTTCTGTGATGGCTTCCGACGCGTTTTTTCCTTTTCCGGATTGTGTCGAGATCGCTAACAAAGCAGGAGTAACCGCCGTGGTACAACCCGGCGGCTCTATCAAGGACAAAGATTCAATTGCTTATTGCGATGCCAACGGAGTAAGCATGGTGATGACGGGAACACGGCATTTTAAACATTAGCCAATTTGAAAATTTGGAAATGTTTCTCCCGATAGCTATCGGGATTGAAAAATTTAAAAAGAAAAATTTAAACGTATTTGAAATAAAAGAAAAAAATTGTCGTGGAATTCTCACACAACCATTTTCAAATTTTCAAATTAAACAATTATCTAATTGAACTATGGGTTTATTTAATTTTTTAACACAAGAAATTGCGATTGACTTAGGAACCGCCAACACGCTAATTATTCATAACGACAAAGTGGTGGTGGATGAACCGAGCATCGTTGCGGTAGACAGGATGAGCGGAAAAGTGATTGCGGTCGGAAAGCAAGCCATGCAAATGCACGGGAAAACGCACGAAAACATCAAAACGATTCGCCCGTTGAAAGACGGCGTGATTGCGGATTTTCACGCTGCTGAGCACATGATCAGAGGGATGATCAAAATGATAAATCCTGGCAGAAGGCTGTTTCAACCTTCACTGAAGATGGTTATCTGTATTCCGTCTGGGATCACAGAGGTGGAGAAACGTGCGGTACGTGACAGTGCGGAACATGCAGGAGGAAAAGAAGTTTATCTGATCCACGAGCCAATGGCTGCTGCGATCGGAATTGGCATTGATGTGGAAGAGCCGATGGGAAATATGATCATCGACATCGGTGGTGGTACCAGCGAAATTGCCGTTATCGCACTCGGTGGAATTGTCTGCGATAAATCCATCCGCATCGCCGGGGATGAATTCACTTCTAACATTGAAGAGTACATGCGGAGACAACATAACATTCTGATCGGTGAACGTTCTGCGGAGCGCGTGAAGATTGAAGTAGGAGCTGCGATGACAGAGATCGACAATCCGCCGCCGGATTATGCCGTACACGGACGAGATTTGATGACCGGAATTCCTAAAGAGATATATGTTTCTTATGTAGAGATCGCTCACGCTCTGGACAAGTCCATTTCCAAAGTAGAAGAAGCGATTCTGAATGCGTTGGAGATGACACCACCCGAACTTTCTGCCGATATTTTTAGAACAGGAATTTATTTAGCCGGTGGTGGTTCAATGTTGCGCGGACTCGACAAACGAATCTCCTTAAAAACAAAATTACCGGTACACATTGCAGAAGATCCATTGAGAGCTGTTGCGCGTGGAACGGGCATTGCTTTGAAAAACGTAAACAAGTTCCCTTTCTTGATGAAATAAGAAATCAGAGAATTGTTGATTTGGAGAAATAGAGAAGGAAAGGAAGAAAGAAAAATTAAAAAGGGAGGATTACTGTCGGAATTTTCAGATGCTTTAAAAACAGCAGTCATTGGAGAGGAAATAAATAAAAAATTAAACGAGGCGAATGAATTGCTGGCAGTTGTCGCTAAATCAAGAAAAACAATGAAGGAAAAGTTGAACTAATAATTCTCCAACTCTCCAGATTACCAATTCTCCAATTCCGTTAAATGCGCAATTTAGTTGTCTTTATAACAAAAAATTATTTCTTCTTTTTGTTTCTTCTGCTAGAGGCATTTTGCATTTCCATTTTAGTGCAGAATAATAAATTCCAGCGTGCGAGTTTTGTGAATTCATCCAACGAAGTCTCTGCGTCTGTATTGGGCTTATCTGCAAACGTGAACGAGTACTTTCACCTCAAAGCCGAGAACGAAAGGCTGGCAAAAGAAAATGCCGAGCTCCTCACCCACGACCTGCTGTCCTTTTCTATCCTGGTGAACGGAGAATACGTCATCAACGATACAGTAAAAAAACAAAAATATACCTACACCCACGCAAAGGTGGTGAACAACTCGACGAATCGGAGAAACAACTATCTAACACTCGACAAAGGCTCCAAGCAAGGCATCACCAACAAAATGGGTGTCACTTGCCCTTCGGGAGTTGTCGGCATCGTTGAAAATGTTTCCGAGAATTTCTGCACGGTCAAATCTTTGCTGCATAGCAATACCATTATCAATTCCAAACTAAAAAAAGACGGCTCCTTTGGTCCGCTCAACTGGGATGGAGAGAGTTTTGATTTTGCCACGCTGAATGACATTCCAACGCACGTGCGTCTGATCAAAGGCGACACCGTTGTAACCAGTCAATACACAAAAATGTTTCCGGAGAACATCATGATCGGAACAGTGGACAGCTATTACCGGGAATCCACGAAACCATTTTACACGGTCAAGATCAAACTTTCTACCGACTTTAAAAAACTGAGTAATGTTTACATCGTGGATAATAAATTGCGGAATGAACAAGAGGAGCTGGAGAAAAAAACAGAAGGCATAGACAAATAATATGACGAACAGCATTATCCGAAATATCATCCGTTTTTTTGTGCTCGTCCTGGTGCAAGTGCTGATTGTAAAGAACATCGAGCTGGGCCGTTTCATCAACCCCTTCGTTTACGTCCTCTTTATCATCATGCTTCCATTTGAAACACCGAAATGGCTTTTGCTTTTTTCTTCTTTCCTGATCGGCATCAGCATCGACATGTTCTATGACACTTCCGGAATGCATGCAGCAGCTTGCGTGCTGATGGCTTACATTCGTCCCGGTGTTTTAAAATTATTCTCCCCCCGCGACGGATATGAATTCGGAACCCAGCCCAGCATACAGTATCTCGGCATTCCCTGGTTCCTTTCCTATGCCGGAATTTTAGTTGTGGTCCATCACCTCATTTTGTTCTATGTGGAAATTTTCCGCCTGAGCGAATTCTTCTCCACCTTCTTCCGGGTAATCGTCAGCTCCATTTTTACCATACTATTAGTAGTGATCAGTCAGTATCTGTTTCAAAGCAAAAAAGAGCAAGAATGAATCAGTTGTCGGACAGAAAATTTATCATCATAGGCGTATTCCTGCTGGTCGGATTGATGTACATCGCCCGTTTGTTTTACATCCAGGTAATCGACGACACGTATAAACTGGATGCGCGCAACCAGGCTTTCCGCTACACCACTGAGTTTCCGATCCGCGGATACATTTACGACCGGAACAATAAATTACTCGTTTACAACGAAGCCGCTTACGACCTGATGGTGCTTCCTAAAAATGTGAAGAACATCGACACGATGGATTTCTGTGGACTGCTGGGCATAACCAAGGAGCAGTTCCTGAAAAAGATGAAAAAAGCAGTTCAGGCTCCGAACTCTCCGCGCAAGGAATCCATTTTTGAAAAACAGCTTTCTCCCAAAGATTATGCATCACTGCAAGAAGTGCTATACCGCTTCTCCGGATTTTTTGTTCAGTCGAGAACCCTGAGAAAATATCCAAAAAAAATTGCAGCACACATGCTGGGCTACATTGGTGAAGCCGATAAACGCACTACTGAAAAAGATCCTTACTACCGCGAGGGAGATTATTTAGGCATCAGCGGAATAGAAAAAAGTTACGAGAAAGTGTTGCGTGGGAAAAAAGGCATGCACATCATCATGAAGGATGTGAACAATCGGGATATGGGAAGTTACATGAACGGCTTGTACGACACGGCAGCTATTTCCGGAAAACCGCTGACCACTACCATTGATGCAGACCTCCAGGAATATGCAGAGCAACTGATGCAGAACAAACTCGGAAGTGTGGTGGCCATCGATCCATCCACAGGCGAGATCCTCGCGATCGTGACGAGTCCGACCTATGATCCGAATTTATTTGTGGGAAGAGCAAGGAACAAAAACTTTGTGGAACTATCCCGGGACTCGATCGGAAAACCGTTATTTAACCGTTCCACGATGGCTTCTTATCCTCCAGGCTCTACTTTCAAACTCATCATGGCACTCATAGGATTAAATGAAGGAGTGCTGACTCCGCAGACACGTTATCCCTGCGCAAGAGGTTATCCGCCTTTGGGAGGTCGCCCGAAATGCCACGCTCACGGTTCTCCGATGGATCTGGAAGGCGCGATTGGAACCTCCTGTAACTCTTATTTCTCCTACGTATTTAAAAGCGTAATTGAAGACAAAAAATACCACAGCACTTATAAAGCTTATGCCAACTGGCGGGAGATCGCTACGAGTTTTTGCTTGGGTACAAAAACTGGGTCCGACTTAGCCAACGAACTGCGCGGCAATGTTCCCAGCATCGGTTATTATGATAAGGTCTTCGGAAAAGGCAGCTGGAAAGCTAGTACGGTGATTTCTTTAGGGATCGGACAAAATGAGTTGGGAATTACTCCTTTGCAAAACGCCAACCTCGTGGCAATCATAGCCAACAAAGGCTGGTACTATACTCCTCACATCGTCAAAGCAATCGATGGAAATCCCAACGATACCATTCTCGATAAGTTCAAGGTAAAACATTACACAAAAATAAAAGACACCGCGATCTACAACATGGTAATAGCAGGAATGGCGAAAGCAGTAGAAGGCGGAACGGCTGCTGCATTGAAAATTGAAGGAATTCCTTATTGCGCAAAAACAGGAACTGCTCAAAACTCCGGAAAAGATCACTCGGTGTTCGTTTGTTTTGCGCCAAAAGACAATCCTAAAATTGCGATCGGAATCTTGATCGAGAATGCAGGATTTGGTGCTACTTATGCAGGACCCATTGCACGCTTGATGATGGAAAAATATTTAAAAGGCGAGATCACACGGCCCGACCTTGAAAAACGAATGCTTGAGGCCGATCTGATCTCAAAACTAAAAGATGCAGCGCAGCCTAAACAACACTAACATATTTTACAATGTGGACTGGATAACGGTCCTCACCTATCTGCTGCTGGTACTGATGGGCTGGCTGAATATTTATGCCGCCGTTTACAACGAAGAACACCACATCATCACCGATATCAGTCAGAAATACGGAAAGCAGTTGATCTGGATCGGAACCTCCCTCATCATTGCGCTCATCATACTCATCATCGACGAAAATTTTTATACGGCCTTTGCCTATTTTATTTTTGCGGCCATCGTCATCGCCAACTTAGCCGTTCCCTTTTTAGGACGGGAAGTAAAAGGAAGCCGTTCCTGGTTCCGGTTTGGTGACTTTGGGATCCAGCCGGCAGAGTTTATGAAGTTTGCAGCCAACTTAGCGCTGGCCAAATTCCTAAGTAATCAAAACATCAAGATCGCCGATTATAAGAATACGTTCGTCTCCCTCCTCCTCATCGGAGTACCAGCTATCATCATCATGAAACTACAAGACGAAACCGGACTGGCCATAGTGTTTGTGGCTTTCATCTTTACTTTATACAGAGAAGGGTTGTCGGTGAATTATTTATTATTAGGATTCTTGGCCATCGTACTGTTCATCCTAGCCTTACTCATCAACAACCTGTACCTCTTCATCATCATTGCCTCTTTATGCGCCATCGCGCTTTTGTTCATCAAGCGCAATGCGAAAAATCTTTTCATCATTGCCGCCGTCGGATTAATAGCCTGTAGCATGGTCAGGGGAACCACCTATGTTTACGACCACATGGAAGCTCATCAGAAGACCCGTATTGATGTTTTGTTGGGCAGAGGAACCGTCGACCTGAAAAAAGAAGGTTATAACGTGAACCAGGCAAAAATTGCCATCGGCTCAGGAGGCTTTGCCGGCAAAGGTTATTTGCAGGGCACTCAAACCAAATACGATTTCGTTCCAGAGCAGGATACAGATTTTATTTTTTGTACCGTAGGCGAAGAATGGGGGTTCTTAGGAAGTACGATCGTGATCATTCTTCAGCTCTTTCTCATCATCCGCATCATCTTCATGGCCGAACGGCAACGTTCGCCTTTCAGTAGGATCTATGGGTATGGCGTGGCGTCCGTGCTTTTCTTCCACCTCACAGTGAACGTAGGGATGACAATCGGTTTGGCTCCGGTGATCGGGATTCCTTTGCCTTTCTTCAGCTACGGGGGATCATCACTCTGGTCCTTCACCATCCTGCTTTTCATTTTCATAAAGTTGGATTCGAAACGGTTACAGATCCTGCGCTAACAAACAACTGCACTGAGCTTGTCCCAGGAGCCGATTTGAAGACCTCCGGGTTTGCAGCATTCGCCCCAGGCCTATTCAATTCAG
>JBKJQG010000066.1:0-2537 GCA_046594925.1 Bacteroidia bacterium | reverse complement strand
CTCCTCCGACAATTTTCGCCACGGCATTGTATAAGTTAACAACTACTTTTCCTTGTTCAGATACTTTTACCGGAACACGCTCATCAGCATTCGCACCTGTCAACGACAAGTTCGATTCAAACTGAATGTGTTTCGACATTTTATTTTTGTTCTTTCCTACTTTACGTGTTTTAGAATACTGATTAGCATATTCTATAGGAGACAACCAGTTAGCCAGAAAATCAGCACCAATGCCTACAATCACTTCAGCGTGGTTGAAATGATAAGAAGGAATGGCTTCTTGTCCGAAGGACTGAGCATTCGCCTTTGCCATACCTGAATAAGAGATGGCATCGTAAGTTATGTGTTTGGTGTTGGGATATTTTGCAGCAAACTCAGCGATTGCTGCTTTTGTAGAGGGGCTGATAATGGTAGAAGAAAGGATACGGATCCCTTTGTTTTCTCTGGCCACTTTCCCGATTCCTCCACCGATTTCCTGATCGATGTGTTTCCAGGTTGCAGCTTTCCATTCGCTTCCTGCTGCGGTAACTGGTCCGGTCAAGCGGGATGAATCATACAAAGAAAGGATTGAAGCCTGAACGCGGGCACTTGTTCCGCCCATGGTCACTTTTGATAATTCGTTTCCTTCAATTTTAATGGGACGGCCTTCGCGTGTTTTTACTATCACAGATGCATAATCGTAACCATCGAAAAAAGTAGAGGCATACCAGTTAGCAACACCCGGCGTGATTTCTTCAGGCTTAACGACATAAGGAATCGCTTTGTTCACCGGTGCTTCACAAGCCGCCAGCGATGCAGCAGTGACGCTGAATCCTAAGAATTTCAGAAAATCTCTTCGGTTTGTTCCGCTGTTTTCAGCAAGATTTTCATCACCTAAGAATTTTTCTACAGGGATCTGTTCTGCAAATTCATTATTCGCATTTTGAACAAACGCAGGACTGCTGTTCAATTCTTCTAGTCCTTTCCAGTATTTTTTTGTGGCCATATCTTTTATTGTTACTAATAACGCCCTTCGACTAAGCTCAGGGTGACACTAATTGTATGAATCTGTATTTGCTCTTTTAAACTTTATTTAATTTTCTCTTTCTTTTTTTCTACTAACTCCACTCTCCCAACTCCACTCTCCCAACTCCATTCTCCCAACTCCATTCTCCCAACTCCGCTCTCCCGACTCCGCTCTCCCGACTCCACTCTCCTAACTCCCGACTAATAGTAGCATATGCCGCACTCGATACCGCCCATTTTATCAACAGTATACTTGCGCTGATCTCTTGGAAGATCTTTGTATTTCTCTGCCAGTTTCTTGTGCAAGCTTTCGTAGTATGGATTGTCTTTCATTCCCGGTACTTCTGTCTTTCTGTGACAATCAATGCACCAAGCCATCGTCAATGGTTGAACTTGTTTAGCCGTGGTCATGGTTGTTAAATCTCCGTGGCAGGTTGCACATTCTTGCTTACCCACTTTCACGTGTTGCTGGTGACTGAAGAATACAAAATCCTGTAAGTTGTGAACCTTGATCCACTGCACCGGTTTCTGTACGCCTGTGTATTTTGCTTTTTCAGGATCCCATCCTGCAGCCGCGTAAATCTTAGCGATCTCTGCTGTTCCGCCAGGCAATTTGCCTTCAGAGATCCCTCTGTGACAGTTCATGCAGACGTTAACGGTAGGAATACCAGCTGTTTTACTTCTTTCTACTCCTGAGTGGCAATACTGACAGTTGATGGCGTTATCACCCGCGTGGATCTTGTGAGAGAATGCTATCGGTTGTTCAGGATTGTAAACCATTTCTGTTTCAGGATCAGCGAACACGCCAATGCCTTTCAATCCATACCAACCGGCGGATAAAAGTCCTCCAACGATGAACAGGATCACAACACCTGTGGTGGTTTTGTTGTTGCGGATCCACATTCTCAATTCTGTGTAAGCGCCAACTTTTTCCTCTTCAGGGATTCCTAATTTTTCGTTCTGTAAGTTTTTCAGGGAGTGGCGTACACCGCGCAATACGGCTACCACGATGATTAAAAACGCAATGATTCCCATCAACAATGGGAAAGGGTTATCTGATTTTCCAGGTCCGCCTGCAGGTCCGCCACCTACAGAAGCAGGAGGGGTTGGAGGTTTGTAGGCTTCAATGTATGCGATTACAGCATCAATCTCTGCATCGGGCATGGTTGCAAATGTGGTCATTTCTGATGCAGCGAAAGAGCTGATCTTCACGGCATAAGCGTCTCCGCTTTTTATCAAAGCATTGTTGTTCTTGATCCAGTCGTGCATCCATTTCTTGTCTGGAACGCGTTTCATAACCCCTTCGAGGCCAGGACCCGTTACAACAGCTTTCCCTAAACTGTGGCAAACCGCACAGTTATCCTTGAAGATCTTCTCTCCATCTTGGGCGGAAACCGAGTTAATACTGAGAAAGGATGATAAAAACAGGAGGGAAAAGATTGCCAAAAAAAGTTTTTTTGACTGCGTACAAATTGTATCCATATTGATTTTAAACTAGTTAACTCCGTTGAAAACCTCTACTATTAGAGAGC
>JBKJQG010000132.1:0-49930 GCA_046594925.1 Bacteroidia bacterium | reverse complement strand
TGGTGGGTGGGCTTTGGAGTGTCGGGCAAAATTAAATGTGGTATTTTGGGGTCGGCTTGTGTGTGGCAAATACCTCTTTTAATTTTGCAGAAGAGTTGGCTGTCTTTCCGATTTCTTGTCGAAATTTTGTCGGTTTATTCGGTCGTCCTACAATGAGGCATAACTTATATATATGCGCAACATCTGTGTAACAATTTGTGCTCGTATCAATAAAATCAATATGTTTGTGTTACACACATTTTGACATGATTTTAGCTGTTAGATATAGATTTACCGAATTTCCATTCGTTGTTGTTGATGTTCAGGGCAACTTTTATCAATTAGCTCATTGCGATAATAAATATACGAAAAAATTTAGAAAATTGAAATATGTATTGAATAATAGCCTGACTCCCGGATACAGGATAAATAGGAAGTTCGTTTCAATAAAACAATTAAGGAAGCTTGCCTTTAAGGTAGAGGAAACGATTACGATTGGAACCGGATTTGACCCTAGTCCGTTTTGAATGACAAAATATTAGTTAGGCATTCGTTCAAAGCGAACACTATCCAAGCGCTTTGTTTGGATCTTTCCCTCAGGGAGAATGTGATGCTCAAAATACAGCGAATCAAAAGTGGATGGCTGATCAACAGAATCGGTATTCATGGTTTCTGTTAAAGAATAGTTATAGAATACATCTCCTTTAAAAAAAGAATGGATCACGGGAGGAAGCGTGATGGAGTTTTCTGTTTCCGCGACCGGGCCTCCGGCTTCACCGCCGTTCACAATATAACTTGATACAGGTTTCATGGTTTTGTCCAGGAGGATATAATGCAAAGCCGAATAGTCATCCCCATACATAAAAATTGTAATGGGGGTAAACGCTCCGATCATTTTTTGTTTGGACACAAAAAAGGCATCCATGTATTCAACTAGATAATTGGAGTCGATGCCCGTTATGGGGGCAAGCAGGCGCATTTTTTGCGCGCTATCGAGTTTAATAAATTCCTTTTTTGCTGTAGAGTCTACGTATACTTTTGTCCAATCGTTAGTGTCCCAAAACATATTCTCGGTAAACAGTGTGTTTTCAATATTCTGAAAGGCAAATAAGCTGTCCGGAAGCTGATATCCTTCTGCGGCCAATTGTTCTTCGGATTCTCCGGAGCAGGCACAAATAGAAATGCAAACGAAAGCGCTTAAAAAGTAGTTCATGTTTTTTATTTAATGGTGAAGCTGCTTTCGATGAGTTCAAAACCTTTTTTGTTTTTTGCATCATCTTCTGTAGATTGTTGCTTGACGAGGGCGAATGTTTTCATGCTGCCGTAAAAGCAATAAAGGCTGCCTTCTGTTTCGTCGCTCAGCAAAGTCAGACGATAGTTGGCGACCCTTGCTGGCTTACCGTTATAAGTACCATCTTCGATGGCTTCGAAAGTAATATTTGTGCGTTTAAAGATCTCGTTATTCTTAAGTTCTTCTTTATAGAGTTCGAGCATCGCGTCGAGATCTATGGTATCATTGACCCAGCTCATCGTAAGCAGCGCACTGGAAGTAAGACCATCCATTTCGCAGGATAAATAATATCCCTCGCCGTCCATGCTGTCTTCTTCGGTTATTTTCCAGCCGGTGGGACAAGTAAATGCCACATCATGTTTATCGAATTTGCGTTCCGGAGATGCCGCAGCTCCGCAAGCTAGAAGAAAGCAAACGAAGAGAAAGGGGATAAAATGTTTCATAGACTAAATGTAGTAAAAAATCAACGCATTCCCAAGTCGTCCAGGCACAAGGAGATGTTTTTCAGTCCTTGCGTCAACTCTTCATTCGATGGCCAGCCGTATCCTATGCGCATGTAATGGGCGGGCATTTCAAACCAATGGCCGGGACCTACAAAGGTCTCGTATTTTTTATTCAGTGTCTCGTAGAATAGGGCAGCATTCAGGTCTTTGTTTTTTATTCTCGGAAAGCAGACCACCCCTCCGCCGGGTTCGATCATTTCCATGCGCTGTTCAGAAGCTATCCAATTTATCACCGTTTGATAATTTTTATGGATATGTTCTCTGATGCCTTTGAAGTGCTGTTCCTTCTTTAACAGATACTGGTATGCGACCTCCTCATCGATCACTGAATTGCAAAGAAAGATCTGTTCTTTTGCTGCGAGAAATTTTTCAAATAATTTTTTGTCGCGAGTCACGAGCCAGCCAATGCGAATTCCTGGTAATCCGTAAGCTTTTGAAACCGAGCCGACGGAGATGACCCTCTTGTGTAATGAAGCCGCAAGTGGGTAGATGTTGTCCAGGTTTAATTCACGATAGGTTTCATCGACCAACAAAATGCAATTGTTCTTTTCGGCTAGGTCAGCTATTTCCAACATCGTTTCTTTCGGAATGACCATTCCCGTTGGGTTGTGCGGATGGGTGATGCTGATTAGTTTTGTGTTTGGTTTTATTTTGGAGCGAATCTCTTCAACAGAAACAGTAAAGCTATTTTCGAATTTGAGGTCGACAAAATCGATCTCGCAACCTATCGCCCGGGGTGTTTCAATGTTGGAAGCATAATTCGGACGCAGGACAATCAAATGATCTTCTTTTTCGAGCAGGGAGGTGGCGACGATGAATAAAGCAGAGGCAGCACCGGCCGTGATCAGGATGTTTTCTTTGCTGAGGTTTTTGTATTCAGAAATCAACAATGCTCTCAGTTCTGGTTTTCCTATATGATCGGTATATGCCAACTTTAGGTCATTGATGTTCAGTTGAATGTTGCCCATAACGGTGTCGCTGACGGAGCTTTCCGTCAGGTTGTATTTTACATTTGAATAACCCAGTTGTTCAGGCGATTCAATTTCTATGGGGATTCTTTTGTAGTCCATTGTATAAATTTCTGCGGTACCCAACATTCTCAGGCCTGGCGCAGAAGGCGATTATAAATGAAGTTTTTCTGCGAAGCTGGAATTATAAACATACAAAAAAATTGTTTTACGGAGCGAAAATCAATTTTTGCGATTGCCCTGTGTTAGCGGTGGTGGGGTGTTTTTGTTTTCGGTAAACCAACCGTCTTGAGAATACGATTAGCTTCCTCCAACTTGTCCGGGAAAAGTACTTTCGTAGCGAGTTTGTCAAGCGTCTTGTTAATTTTGACGATTGGCGTTTTGGATTTATTTAATTCTTTAACTGTCATGATAGTACAAATTTACTACTTTTTTCTCTTAATTAAAAATGCTTTATAGTCGATGTCTCTCCGGAATGTGTGCCACTGATCGTCTTTTAAGCCAAATACTTCAAAGTCTTTCTTGATTTCTAACAAATTATTAGTTATTCCGATCCGGTAAAGCCTAGTCCGAGCGTTATTGCTTCCTCTGGCGTATATCCAAGCGTCCGGATGTTTGTCTGTAAAGGCATAGACGGTTGAAGCAACGGTTGCCAAAACTTGCTGACTGTCACCATTATTGGTTATTACAAGGTCGTTAATCTCTCCGGTTTTTTCATCTTTGTCTCCGAATCCTAAATTATAATAGTCCTTCAAATTGGTTTCGGTGTATTGAACGATCTTTTTTATTCTACCCTTCGGTCCAACGCTAACAAATTCAAAGAGTAATAGTTTTCTGTCCGATTCAAGCTGATATTTTTCGTATTTCATAATTATCTAAAGGTATAAAATATTTCTTTTTTTGTCGTGCCACCCGTCATCGATAACGGTTTTCGGCTTGGCGCTCGTTTGGGTTTCTTACTATTTTTTATGGCGAAGTTTAATTTTCAATGTTAATTATAATTTGTTTCGCGAAGCGAGATGCCCAAATGGCGCCAGACGGCTGTTAGGTGCTGGTTTTAACTCTTTGTCGTCCGGGAGCGTCTTTCCAATCTTGCGTCATTACATAATCGTCTAGATCTTTGGAAGGATAGTCGCCAATTTTATTCCAAATCTCCAGATAGCAGATAAGTCCATCTTTTAAAAAAACTTGTGCGTCTGCTTCAACATTATTTTTGTCGCTATGAATTGTTACACCATTGAGCACGTCACCGTGGTTTAACGCTGTCGAGAGAATTCTATATTTGTCTATACCGATACTGTAAGTGAAATTAACAAAAACACCAACACTTGTATATTCATATTCAGCCTCGGTCAAGAAGTTTACTTGTTTTCTTAGATTCACACCGATTTCATCTCCGTCAAATAAGAGGTCGAAAATGTCAAGTATAAATGTCGAATGTATCATAATGTCGCACGGTATAGGAAACTTGCACCTAACTTGTTTATACCCGAACCTTTTGTTCACCTATACACCCATCTTGGTATGGATTGGGGAAATTTGGTTCGCATATTCAAATATAGCCAATTCCTCTCAAAATGATCCTATGCAGTCTCTGAAGGGAATTTGAGCGTTAAACTTGCTCAGGTTAAAACAAAAAAGTCCCGGAATCCCGGGACTTTTAATATGAATGGCTCGTAATACTTACTCCACAGTAACACTCTTAGCCAAATTTCTAGGCTGATCCACATTACAGCCTCTCATTACCGCAATGTGGTAAGAAAGTAATTGCAAGGGAACAACAGAAACCAATGGAACGAGGATCTCATCGGTCTCAGGAATTTCAATGGTATAATCCGCCATTTCTTTTACTTGTGTATCTCCTTCGGTAACGATGGCAATGATTTTTCCTTTACGGGCTTTTACTTCCTGGATGTTGCTAACAACCTTTTCGTAAGAAGTTCCTTTTGTAGCAATTACAAAAACAGGCATCTCTTCATCGATCAAAGCAATAGGACCGTGTTTCATTTCAGCGGCAGGATAACCTTCCGCGTGGATGTAGGAGATCTCTTTTAATTTCAAGGCCCCTTCCAAAGCAACAGGAAAGCTGTATCCGCGGCCCAAGTACAAGGCGTTGTTCACATTTTTGTAAATATCAGCAATGTATTTTATTTTGTCGTTGGTTTGCAACACGCGTTCTATTTTCGCAGGAATTGCTTCCAGCTCACTTAATAAAGTATGGAAGCGGGAAGAAGAAATGGTTCCTTTTCTGAATGCAATTCTCAAAGCCATCAAAGTGAGGACGGTTACTTGAGCGGTGAATGCTTTTGTGGAAGCCACACCAATTTCCGGCCCGGCGTGGGTATATGAACCTGCATGAGTTGCTCTGGCAATACTCGAACCTACCACATTACATACTCCGATGATGGTTGCTCCTTTTGATTTTGCCAACTCAATCGCAGCTAAAGTATCTGCGGTTTCTCCGGATTGTGAAATGGCGATCACTACATCGTCCTCATACACGATCGGATTCCGGTAACGGAATTCGGACGCGTATTCCACCTCCACGGGAATGCGTGCAAGGTCTTCAAATAAATATTCAGCAACCAGTCCGGCATGCCAGGATGTTCCGCAGGCAATGATGAGGATGCGTTTTGCATTGATGAATTTTTGTTCGTATTCTGTGATCCCACCCAGATTCACCACTCCTTCGGAGGAGCTCAAACGCCCGCGCATACTGTCCTTGATGGAACGCGGTTGCTCATAGATTTCTTTTAACATGAAATGGTCGTAGCCGCCTTTTTCAAGCGCTTCGAGTTTCAGTTCCAATTCCTGAACATAAGGCGTCTTCTCTCTGTTCTTGATGGTTTTGATCTTTAACTCTTTTCCTCTTTCAATGAAAGCAATTTCTTCGTCTTCCAGATAAACCACATTTTTTGTGTACTCCACAATCGGTGTTGCATCGGAAGCAATGTAAAATTCATTTTCTCCTATTCCTATAACCATCGGACTGCCTTTTTTGGCGGCAAACAATTCGTCGGGATTGTTTTTTGAAAGAATGACAATTGCGTATGCTCCTACAACCTGATTCAAGGCTATGCGCACCGCTTCTCCCAAACGCAGGTTCTCTTTTTGCTGAATGTCTTCTATGAGGTGGATCAACACCTCGGTATCGGTGTCGCTTTCGAAAATGTGTCCTCGTTTTTTTAATTCTTCTTTTAGCGGCCCATAGTTTTCAATGATGCCGTTATGAATCATCACCATGTTCTTGGATGCCGAATAATGCGGGTGGGCATTCACGTCATTGGGAACACCGTGTGTCGCCCAGCGCGTATGTCCTATTCCGATGGTTCCGCCTTTGTTCTTTTCGCCAATGAAATTGTGCAGGTCAACAACCTTTCCTTTACACTTGTAAACGTTCAGATCACCGTTGTCCAACATAGCCACTCCGGCACTGTCGTACCCTCTGTATTCAAGTCTTTGCAATCCTTTTATCAAAAAAGGATAGGCTTGTTTGTCTCCAATATATGCAACTATTCCACACATTTGTTAATGTAGTTTTGTATAAGTAATGTTTAATTTCATCGGACGGCTTGTTGAATTTCCTCCTGCAACCACAGCTCTGTTGGCAAGGTTGGCTCCGTTGGATGTTAAAAGATACAAGCCGTTGTTGTTTCGGTCGCCATCCAAGACTTGTTGAATGTAACGGGCAATGTTGTAGCGGTACTGTACGGTTCCGGAATTATAACTTCCGCCAAAATATCCGGAGCCTTCAAATGCATCGGGAATAGCATAGTTGCTTCCATCATCGTTTATGCCGTATAATACAAATGCAGCCGGTGATGCAAAGGTGTCGAGGTTGTAGGTGATGTCACTTGTATCCACACTGATCACTAATTCTGCTTTGTTTACTCCAATAAGTCCTTTGTCCGCCCAGTTCATCAAATGTGGAAATGTTATTTTTGTTTTCACTCCGGCCATTCCCTGAACAAAAACAGTCGCATTCGTATTGCCTGGAGTTGAGTTGATCTGTGCATTCAGCAATGGATGAATGGCTGCTGCAGAATAATCGTGTGTGAAATGATTGAACCGTCCGACACTTCCAAGGCTCAGGTCATAAGCCAAAGAATCATTGTTGGTTACATTGCTGTTGTGGTAATAGATGGTAATCTTCGATTCACCCATTTTGAAATTGATGATGTTTCCTTCGCTGGAAGCAAGTCCTGTGGTGTTTTCAGTTGTAATGTAAAGTCCTTTGAAAAAGTTCTGGAAGGCCGCATTGGTTGCAACGTTTCCGGTCGACTGATTGTTCAATATCGTTTGTCCGAAAGCGGCATCCAATTCGATGCGTTCCTGTGGTTTTAACATAACTGTATCGGCTATTACCAGCATGACGCTGTCGAGCGGACTCGGTTTAAAAACATAACCGTTGGCTTTGGTGAGGTCGGCGCCGAAGTTGCTTAACGTGTTAGTGGAATAATAAACGGAGGATTGCACTAAGCTTTCCGAAAGTTGATACACATTCAGTTTCTGATTCACTCTTTCTTTTTTTCCGTAAACGCCTCCTTCATAAACTAAGGAAAGGACAACGGAATCACAAACAGGAGAAGTCCCGAAAGTAATAGGAGTAATGGCGGTTGTTGTTCGAACTTGTGTATACATCGAAGCAGTCGCTGTTCCGAAGATCGGATCGACGTATTTGCCGATCAGTCCAAGCCCGGTGGTAATGAGTGACTCGTCCGTATTGAGGGAGTCGCCCAGATAAGTTCGGGTATAAATGGTGGTTGTATCCTGGTAACCAACATTCAAGAGGTCATTCTCCGGCTGTACATCTAGTCCTACAACACTAGATTCGTCACAGGAAGCTAATAAGCTCAGAGAAAGAGGGAGTATAAAAAAAAATTTTGTCACGCCGGAGCGTGACAAAATTTTAGGTATGCTGTTCTGTATTTTCATAAAAAATTTTTAGTCAACCATTTCTGCCACTTCTTCCAACACGGCATCATAAAATTCAGAGTAAGCATCAATATATTCGTTGTTATCACCGGCAACAAAATCCAAATATGGTTTGCCTGATTTTTTGATGTATTTCTCTACATCCGAATTAATTTTTGCGCTTCCTTTAATGATTCCGTCAGCTAAATCGATGGCTGCTTTACTGATGTTTACAAAGGTAGGATTTTTATAATGTTCCAGATCTCCTTTTTCAATTCCTTCGTGTACTACTTTCTTAGCGAAATCCTTGTGAAGAGGAGTGCTGAACTCGTCATCATAAACCGAATAAACGATCTTGGTCTCCGCGAACAAAGGATTGTCCTTGAATGATTTTTTCAGGTAAAGCGCTGTTAAGCTCGTCATCCACCCGTGAAGGTGAACCACGTCAGGCGACCAGCCTAATTTTTTAACAGTTTCAATAACACCGCGGCAAAAGAAAATGGCACGTTCGTCGTTGTCGGCAAAATGATCGCCTTTTTTATCTGTTAAGGTATGCTTCCGCTCAAAATACTCCTGATTATCAATAAAATAAACTTGCATGCGTGCCGCCTGAATGGAAGCAACTTTAATAATGAGAGGGTGATCGTTGTTGTCAATAATGAGGTTCATTCCGGATAAACGAATTACTTCGTGTAACTGATTCCTTCTTTCATTGATGATTCCGAATTTTGGCATGAATAATCTGATTTCTTTGCCTCGTTCTTGTATTCCTTGTGGTAATTTTCTTCCGATCATACTCATCGGGGATTCATCTAAATACGGGGTAACTTCTTGGGATACAAAAAGAACTCTAGCTTTCTTCTTCATAAGATCGAATTAAGGTTAGGTTTTCAAAAAAGTATACAAAAGTAAGCAAAAATTTCCGTAATTTCAAAGTATTAATATTAGATTTGACCGCTTTTAAAGGAAAAAAAGGGCGTTTCAGCCTTATTTTAGTGCTTCTTAACAATTATTGGGACGGATGATTATTTTTAATTCTATAGGAGAACTTCAAAACCACCTGAATAGTATGAGGAACCGAAAAAAAACAGTCGGTTTCGTACCTACCATGGGAGCCCTCCACAAAGGCCACATCTCCCTTGTGGATAAGGCTAAGTCGGGATGCGACGTGGTGGTTTGCAGCATCTTCGTGAATCCCACTCAATTCAATGAACTTTCCGACCTGGAGAACTACCCTAAAACATTAGAGTCTGATTGCCAGCTACTTAAAGAAGCGGGTTGCGACATTGTTTTTGCTCCGGAAGTCAGGGAAATGTATTCTGAAGGAGAATTGGAGCTGAAAAGGCAAAAGAAAGAGGATAAAAGCTGGACGCAAGGCAAAAAAGTCGATTTTGGAGCATTGGAAACAGTTATGGAAGGTGCCCAGCGTCCCGGACATTTCAACGGAGTGGCTCAGGTGGTGAGTAAATTGTTCCGGATCGTGCAGCCGGACAAAGCTTATTTCGGACAAAAGGACTTTCAGCAATTGGCCATCATCCGGAGCATGATCAAGCAACTGGAAATAAACGTAGAGATCGTTTCCTGCGACATCATCCGGGAACCCAATGGATTGGCGATGAGTTCCAGGAATGAAAGGCTGACCAAAACCGAGCGGGAAGAAGCCGCTATCATTTCCAAGACGCTTTTTACCCTGGAGGCGAATTGCCGGTCGGCGCCCATCCCTGAATTAAAAACAGCTGCAATGAAACAGATCAGCGCTGTCCCTTCCATCACCCTCGAATACATTGAGATCGCTGATGCGGACACCCTGCAGCCCATTCAGAATTTCTCACTTACCAGAAGTGCCGTTGCTTGCATCGCCGTGAGATTGGGCGCTGTACGTTTGATCGATAATGTGCTTTTGTATTAATCCTATCCAAACTCCCTTTGTTCTCGAACAATTATAGTACGGAGCGACGGGGCGGACGTCCACGAAATACCTTGGGGTTGGTTTTCGTAGTCGCTTTTTCTTTGTTTCTTTCTTTTGGAGAATCAAAAGACATTAAAGACATTAAAGCAACTTGCAGTCCTAATGTACATTAAAGTTAAAACGGAGAATGCCGTTTATGCGAATAAATTTCCCCTCCGTCTAAAAACCTGCTATACAATCAGATTTATTTATTTAGTTTTGCACCCGTTATGCAGATAGAAGTTTTAAAATCAAAAATACACCGCGTAAGCGTTACTCAAGCCGACCTGGATTACATTGGTTCGGTGACGATCGACGAGAATCTGATGGAGGCTGCCAACTTGATCGAAAACGAAAAGGTGGACATCTTCAATTATAACAACGGAGAGCGGTTTACCACTTATGTGATCAAAGGTGATCGCGGTTCGGGCGTTATCTGTCTCAACGGTCCCGCTTCCCTCAAAGTCGAGGTCGGTCATCAGATCATCATCGTTTCTTACGCCATGATGGATTTTGAAGAAGCAAAAAAACACAAGCCTACCGTCGTTTTCCCGGATACCAAGACCAATACCTTAAGATAGGATTTTGAAAAAACAACTGTTTTCCATATTGAAATTCCTGTTCTTTTTAGGATTGGGAGCCACTTTGATATGGTTGGCATTGAGAAAGACCACGGACGAAGAATTTGCGAACATCAAAACATCTTTCTCCAACGCCAATTATTTCTGGATCGTTCTTTCCATCGTCATCAGCGGTCTCAGTCACTATTTCAGGACACTCCGCTGGAAGATCCTTCTGGATCCATTGGGCTATAAACCGAAAACATCGAATACGTTTTTTTCAGTGATGGTGGGATACCTTGCCAACTTTGCTTTGCCTCGCCTGGGTGAAGTGACTCGTTGTGGCTTGATGACAACCTACGAAAAAGTTCCTTTCACGGAAGGATTTGGAACGGTTGTTACCGAAAGGGCACTGGATGTGCTTTGTTTGATCATCATCTTTTTTGCTGCGTTGGGAATTGAATTCGATCGCATCTCCGGAATTGCCAACGACTTGATCTTCGACACGGTTGCAAATAAATTCAATGCTTTCTTGCAGAATCAAACCCTTGTCATGGTTGCCGGAATTGTTTTTCTTCTGATGGCAGCTGCCTTTTTCTATTTCCGCAAAAGGATCCGCGCACTCATCTCGGGAAAAGCCAAAGGGTTCATCACAGGATTATGGAACGGTTTGCTGAGTGTAAAGAATGTGAACCAACCGGTTGCTTTTATTGTCCATACAGTTCTTATTTGGATCATGTACGTTCTCCAGGTTTATGTCTGCTTTTTTGCCTTTAGTGAAACGGCCGACCTTTCCATCATGGTGGCTGTGGTGATTGTGGTGTTCGGCAGTTTGGGTGTGATTGCAGTACCCGGAGGAACAGGGGCTTATCAGCTCATCGTCATTCAAATCCTTACCACTGTCTACCTCATCGGTAAGCCGGTCGCCTTTGCTTTTGCATGGGCGGTCTGGACTTCTCAGTTCGTTCTCATTATGACGGTCGGTCTCATCTCCCTGTTACTTTTAGCATTGCTAAATAAAGTAGCAAAGCCTGAGCAATAATATTCCTATTTTTACCTGCATCATCCCTTATTCATTTCACATAGTGCATATTTTTATTTTCAGATCCATCAAACATTTTCCATCATACATCATACATTCATAAAATGGTTCCATACACTTATAAACGTCCGGCCCTGGAACTTGTTCAGGAAAAAATATTCACTCAGGAGACATTGCTTAAACCGATGATCGTTTGGAGATTCCAAGGCGACAAGATTGTTTTTACGAATGGGTGTTTTGACATCATTCACCGCGGGCACATTGATTATCTGGCTAAGGCAAGTGATCTGGCAAATCGAATGATTGTTGGAATTAACAGCGACGCATCTGTAAAACGGCAAGGGAAAAGCAGTTCACGTCCTTTGCAGGACGAACAAACACGCGCACAGATCTTAGCCTCTTTGCATTTTGTAAGCGGGGTAATTATTTTTGATGAAGACACCCCTTTGGAATTAATAAAATTTGTAAATCCGGAAGTGCTTGTGAAGGGGGCTGATTATGATGCTAATGAAACAAATAAAGACAGTAAGAAATATATTGTCGGCTCCGACATTGTAAAAGCGAATAAGGGAGAAGTGAAGACAATAGAGTTTTTAGAAGGATTTTCCACGACGGCGATTGAAAATAAAATTAAACTAACATGATAATATTTTGATATCACAAATTGTGACATCAAAAAAATCGATAGAAAGCAAGATCGAATTGATTCTCTAAGGTTTCAATTTGAAACCATAGAACGAATTGTAAAAATTGCCTACTAATTAAAATTGCATATTGCCTACTGAATACAATGGCTAAAACAAAAACATCATTCTTCTGCCAGAACTGCGGAACACAATCAGCGAAGTGGATAGGCAAATGTCCTTCTTGCGGAGAATGGAATACCTATGTAGAAGAAGTAGTATCCAAAGGCGACGATGCAAAAACGCCCGGCATTGCGAGCACATCAACGCAACGATCATCGAAGCCGCAATTGGTTACTGAAATTAATTTAGAACAGCATTACCGCATAGAACTGCATGATAAAGAATTATCACGGGTGCTTGGTGGCGGACTCGTCCCGGGATCTTTAACATTGTTCGGAGGAGAACCCGGAATCGGAAAATCAACCTTGATGTTGCAGGTTGCGATCAACATGCGCAACTTGAAAGTACTTTATGTTTCGGGAGAAGAAAGTGAACAACAGATCCGTATGCGTGCGGAACGCATCGGGATGAATAATCCGAATTGTTACATCCTTACGGAAACTTCCACACAAAATATTTTCAAGCAGATTGAACAGCTGGAACCGAATTTTGTAATCATCGATTCCATTCAGACTTTACATTCCACACACATCGAATCTTCCCCGGGAAGTGTTTCGCAGATTCGTGAATGTACTGCCGAACTATTGCGCTATGCGAAGGAAAGCGGAACCCCCGTTTTTTTGATCGGACACATTACAAAGGACGGAAGTCTCGCCGGTCCGAAAGTATTGGAACACATGGTGGATACAGTGCTGCAATTTGAAGGCGACCGGAATCACGTTTACCGTTTGTTGCGAACGGCTAAGAACCGTTTCGGTTCAACCAACGAACTCGGAATTTATGAGATGCAAGGAAGCGGGCTGCGTGAAGTCAGCAACCCTTCCGAAATATTAATCACAGCAAGGGAAGAGTTGGTGAGCGGAGTAGCAATTGCTGCGACCATGGAAGGCATGCGCCCCATGCTGATCGAGACACAAGCTTTGGTGAGCAGTGCTGCTTACGGCACGCCACAACGTTCATCTACCGGTTTTGATCTGAGACGATTGTCCATGTTATTGGCGGTTCTCGAAAAACGTTGCGGATTCAGATTGGGCGTGAAAGACGTTTTTCTCAACATCGCCGGAGGAATAAAAGTAGAAGACCCGGGAATTGACCTGGCATTGGTTTGTGCAGTGCTTTCCAGCAATGAAGACATGCCCATTTCCCCCAAAGTATGTTTCGCCGGTGAGGTGGGACTTAGCGGAGAAATTCGTCCCGTGAACCGTATCGATCAACGCATCTCTGAAGCTGAAAAGCTGGGATTTGAACACATCTTTATTTCCAAATACAACAAAAAAGGACTTGACCTCGACAGCTACCACATCAAGATTACTATGGTCGGAAAGATCGAAGAGGTGTTCAGCCTCTTGTTCGGATAGCCCTTTCTAAAACACAGATTCGCAATAGTTGTTCTTTTCGCCTGCCCGCCGGGAGGCAGGTTATTCGTAGCAAATTGTGTGAATTTTATAACATCTTCCCATAGATTGTGTAAGCATTTAGCGGGAAAGATGCTCATCTTTGTTCCTGCCGCAAACAATGGCGAAACAATTAAATTGCTCCATGCCATCCTTGAACGTTATATCCTGGTTCGATAAAAACACTGTGAAACATTTGCGGTTTCCCTTTTCTTATCACCTCATGCCTGTTTTTTTATTCGCGTTGAGCCAAAGTAATTTCACTGCGAGCAAGAACACACTCATCTCCTTTCTGGTCCTTCACCTTTTGATCTATCCTTCCAGCAATGGATATAATAGTCACCAAGACCGGGACGAGGGGAGCATAGGCGGACTGAAAAATCCGCCGGCAGTTACCGAAAACCTGTTCTATGCTACACTGCTCTTCGACCTCACAGGAGTGTTGTTGGGTTTACTGGTGTCTCTTAATTTTTTCGCACTTGTTTTGTTATATGTTTTGATCTCGAGGGCATACAGTTACCGGAAATTAAGGCTGAAGAAGCACGCTGTTCTGGGATTTCTGACGGTATTCTTTTTTCAAGGGGCATTTACTTTTCTGATGGTTTCTTCTGCTGTTGTAGGTGACTTTTCGTTTTCAAACTTTTTTACCGTCGATAACGTAATTTGTATGAGCATTGCCAGTCTGTTCATCGGCAGTGTTTACCCGCTTACGCAGATCTATCAGCACGAAGCAGATAAAAAGGACGGAGTGACCACTATTAGTTATAAACTCGGATATCTGGGAACTTTTGCTTTTTCGTCCATTATGTTTGGAATAGCAGGCGCCTTGTTGTATCATTACTTTGATAAGAAGGATCAGTTAACTGCTTTACTTTTGTTTTTTGTGCTGATGCTGCCCGTAGTAATCCGCTTGTTGATTTGGTTCAACAACGTGAGAAAGGACAGCAGCCATGCAAATTATGAGAACACGATGAGCATGAATTTAATGGCATCGACTTGCATGAATATTTATTTTTTAACTTTAATATTGAATCACAGTTTTCACTGGTTTTAGTCTTCGATGAAGTTTATGCTGAGCGTCCGCCCTGGCGGATCGAAGTGTTTAGGCTGGCGAAAGGATAATGCGACAATAAAATATGAGTAAAATTATTTCCATAGGGACAGCAGTTCCGCAACACCGCACCGAGCAACCGGCAATCCTGGAGTTCATGCAGGCTGCTTATGGAAACGACTTGGCTTCCCGCAAACTGAATGTGCTTTTCAATAACAGTGGCATTAGCTCTCGCTACTCTGTTCTTCCCGATTTTGATAAAAGTCGGATGCAACATGTTTTCTTTAATGGAACTCCTTCCAAGGCGAATGTGGAGAACAGACTGGAAGCATTTAAGGAAAAGGCAATTCCTTTAGCACTTGCGGCAATAAACGATTCATTTTCAAAGATAGATACCACATTAGATGCATTTGGCATCACTCATCTGATCACCGTTTCCTGTACCGGCCTGTATGCTCCTGGATTGGATGCTGTGCTGATCGATAAACTGAAGCTGCCGCCTGATATTTTTCACACCTCTATTAATTTTTTAGGGTGCAACGCTGCATTCCATGCTTTGAAAATCGGCGATCTGATCCTGAAGTCGGATGTGAATGCGAAGGTACTCATTGTTTGTGTGGAACTCTGCACGCTGCACTTTCAGCCGAAGAACAACAATGATAATTTGTTGTCGAATACAATTTTTGGTGATGGAGCAGCTGCGGTGATCCTTACCTCAGACGATTCGGATAGAAAGGGATTGAACATAAAGGGATTTTACTCGTTGTTATTGAGTAAAGGAAAAGATCTGATGGGCTGGAATATCACGCCGGTAAATTTTGAGATGATCCTCGATGCAAGAATTCCTGAACTCATCGGCGATGAGGTGAATGCAATCCTTGCATCTGCTTCAAAAAAACTGAACCTTTCTCCAGGCTCTATCAACCACTGGGCAATACACCCGGGAGGCAAAAGAATCGTGGATGTGATCAAACAAAAACTGCAGCTGAGCGATGCAGATACAAAAGCCTCCTATAAAATTTTAGATGAGTTCGGGAACATGTCGTCTCCCACCATTTTGTTTGTGATGAGTGAGTTGATGAAAGAGCATAAAAAGGATGAAACCATTTTCTCCATCGGATTCGGACCGGGTTTGAGCATTGAAACGGCGTTGTTCAGTTATGAGTAAATTCTCTCAGCGCTCTTACGAACCCGAATTGCTGGATGCTCCAAACATCCCCCGAGACTTACTTTTCAAGAACCTTCGAGAATTAGATACTGTCAATCGCTTATTGGGCGGACACGCGATCACACTTGCAGGAATCAGCAAATTAGTCACCAACAAGAATAAAACATACCGGATCATCGACATCGGCTGCGGCGGAGGTGATGCATTGAAACAAATTGCCAAATGGGCAAGAGCGAAAAACTTTCAGGTGAAGCTTACGGGCGTCGACATGAACGCAGATGCGATTCAGTTCATGAAAGAGCAGTGTAAGGGCTATCCTGAAATAGATGGTGTGATCAGCGATTACCGCGCTTTTTTGAAATCGGAGAAAGAAGTTGACATTGTACACTGTTCACTTTTTTGTCACCACTTGAAAAACGATGAGTTGACCGAACTGTTTCAATATATGGATACTTACGCAAAAACAGGATTCATCATCAACGATCTGCAGCGTAACTGGTTCGCTTATTACAGCATAAAATATTTAACCCGCTTGCTGAATGGATCTACTTTGGTGAAAAATGATGCACCGCTTTCCGTGCTTCGCGGATTCCGTAAAGAAGAATTAAGTTCATTGTTGGAAAAAGCAGAAGTAAAGAACTTCAATGTCAGCTGGAAGTGGGCATTCAGATACCTTGTCCTTGGAAAAAACACAAAATAAGAACTACAAAGTTGCCATCGTCGGTGGTGGATTGGCGGGATTGACACTGGCCATTCAACTGGCCGATGCCGGTCATTCTTGTGTATTGTTCGAAAAGAACAGCTATCCCTTTCACAAGGTTTGCGGCGAGTACATTTCCATGGAGTCCTGGGATTTTCTGGAACGATTGGGCTTGAATCTGTCGGAATTGAATTTGCCTAAGATCACCCGACTGCATGTTTCATCTCCTTCCGGAAAATTATTGAAACACAAATTAGATCTTGGAGGTTTTGGCATTAGCCGTTATTTATTGGATTCGTCATTGGCTGCCATTGCTCGGGAAAAAGGAGTAGAGTTGTTGGAAGAATGCAGGGTAAATGATCTCAGGTTTGATGGTGAATTTTTTACGCTTGAGTCAACTAAAGGAAATTTCACTGCTGGAATTTGTGTGGGCGCCTGGGGCAAAAAAAGCAACCTGGATTTAAAATTGCGGAAAGTTGACCCCGCCGTAAAACCAGCATTGGCTGCGGCCGTCAACAAGAGGGAAAGGAATTATGTCGGCATCAAATATCACGTGAACATCGACCTTCCGCAGGATGTGATCGAATTACATAATTTCAAAAATGGCTATTGCGGCATCTCCAAAATAGAAGGCGATCGGTATTGCCTATGCTACCTCACCGATTCTGAAAATCTGAAAAGATATAAAGGGGACATAAAAAAAATGGAAGCAGAGGTCCTCTTTTCAAATCCATTCCTAAAAGACTATTTTAATAAAGCAAAATTTCTGTTTGAAGAGCCGCTAGCCATTTCGCAAATCAAAATCGGATACAAGAGTGCGGTCGAGAATCACATCATTATGTTGGGCGACACAGCAGGGAACATTGCGCCTTTGAGCGGCAATGGCATGAGCATGGCCATGCGAAGCTCTTTTTTTCTTGCGCAGCAATTGGGCCATTATTTTGAAAAGAAAATCACCCGGCCAGAACTTGAAAAAAAATACGAAAGCTTTTGGAAAAAACAATTCAAAGTACGTGTAGGAACTTCCGGCTATTTGCAAAAACTCCTGAAGAACACCTCCATGACCAATTTGGCGATATCGATCCTGAAGGCAGTCCCACTGATTCGCAATACTGTTGTGAAGTCGACGCACGGAAAACCGTTCTGATTAATTTTGCTATTTTTACAACATGAATTTAGATCTGACAGGAAAAACAGCCATGGTATGCGGAAGCACACAAGGAATTGGAAAGGCAGCAGCCATCGAATTAGCTTTGCTGGGAGCGAACATTGTATTGGTTGCCCGCAATGAAGAGTCATTAAAAACGGCAATGAAAGACCTGGATGTTTCCAAAGGACAAAAACACAATTTCCTCGTAGCTGATTTTCAACAGTCCAACCTCTTAAAAGAAAAGCTTGAAGGTTTTGTGGCGACTCAAGGTTCCATTCACATTCTGGTGAACAATACCGGAGGTCCTCCAAGCGGCCTAATTCAAAATGCAAAAGTGGATGATTTTCTACAAGCGTTCAACAATCATTTGGTCTGCAATCACATCTTAGTTCAGGCATTGATCGAAGGAATGAAAAAAGCCCAGTACGGAAGGGTGATTAACATCATCAGTACGTCGGTTAAGGCCCCTTTAAAGAATTTGGGCGTGTCCAATACCATTCGTGCTGCGGTCGCCAATTGGAGCAAAACATTAGCGAACGAAGTCGCTTCTTATGGGATCACCGTGAACAACGTACTTCCCGGAGCAACATTAACCGGACGATTACAAAGCATCATCGAAAATAAATCCAACAATACCGGAGAATCCCTCAATGAGATCAAGAATGAAATGGAAAGTGAAATTCCTTTGGGACGATTTGCTGAACCGTCTGAGGTAGCAAATGTCGTTGCTTTTCTTGCATCACCGGCTGCGTCTTACGTAACCGGGATTAATGTTCCTGTGGATGGCGGCAGGACAGCCAGTTTGTAGGTGTTCATTGTTTTTACGACCTTGATCAATTTTACTCTCGCGGAAATATCTTGTGATCGTGTATTCTCCCCATTCCCCGGCCTTCATATCCTTCTAGAATTCGTCCCTTAACTTTTTCGTTTTGATTGTAAAGCATGTATATGGCACCTTCTTTATTCAGGTGAACCCAAACAGTTTTGCAATCTCGCTGTTCAATTCGGTCAATTACATGAAAGTCTCCTGTACCAAAAATCTGGACATCTGTCAAATCCTCATTAGAGCTATTTGTAATTGTTAATCGTTCTGTATCACTTAAATAAGTCGCAAACCAAAAATAAAAGACACACATGGGGATATTTAACAAAATCAAACCAATAACCCGATTTGCCTTTTTTCTTTGAGCAAGGCCAGTTTTGTTTTTTACTTTGTAAATGATAACGAGCAGCAATCCAACAAGGCAAACAGGAATTGAGATAAGTGTGGTGATAAAACCAGCAAACTCCAGATTACGAATCGGAAGAAAATACCAGATCCAAAAAATTAGTGACCCGACAATCAGCGGAATGATTGCCGTGAAGAATGCAATAATCAACAAAGTCTTGAATCTCATTTAATAGAAACAATTTTTACCCCATTTTAATCCGCGAAAATCTGCGTTCCTTTTCCGCGCCAATCTGCGTGAAATTTTTTTGCCTGTAAACTAACTCCCCTCATACCCACGATCAACCTTCAAATCGCCTCCCAAAGCAGCTTCCACGGCCAGCTCATCACAGCGGTTGTTTTCAACATTAGAAGAATGTCCTTTTACCCAGACAAATTTTACCTTGTGTTTTCTGTAGATCTTTAAAAAACGTTGCCAGAGATCCGGATTTTTTTTGTCCTTGAAATTTTTTTTCTCCCAGCCGAAAACCCATTTTAGCTCAACAGAATCCACAACATATTTTGAATCGGAATAAACAGTGGCTTCCGTTCCTTCTTTTTTTAAAGACTCCAAAGCAACAATCACACTCAACAACTCCATGCGGTTGTTGGTGGTTAATTTAAATCCTTCTGAAATTTCCTTACGGTGGGTGCCGGCGATCATCACCACCCCAAAGCCTCCAGGACCGGGGTTTCCACGGGAAGCACCATCTGTGTAGATCTTGATCATTTTTGTGAAATTTTTCTATCCACTATTTTTATTTTTTGCCTATTGCCTACCATTTTTAATTACCTACTGTCTTACTTGTGCATTATCATTCCCGCGTGAGTTGTAAATAATTTCACAGCAATCGCTAACAAAATGATTCCAAATACTTTTCTCAAAATATTAATTCCGCCAACTCCCAATATTTTTTCAAGACGATGGGTGTTTTTAAGCACGATATATACGAAGATCAGGTTGACCACTATTGCTACTAAGATGTTTTCGATATAATATTCGGCGCGAAGGGAAAGCAAAGTAGTCAGCGTACCCGTTCCTGCTATCAGCGGAAATGCAATAGGCACAACAGAGGCCGTTGCTGCTGTTTCTTCTTTGTAAAACTTTACTCCAAGGATCATTTCCAAAGCCAGAAAGAAAATGATGAATGATCCCGCGATGGCAAATGAGCTCACGTCAATTCCAATCAGGTTTAATATTTGTTCTCCGACGAACATAAAAATGATCATGATTACACCCGAAACAACGGTTGCTTTTTCCGATTGGATCTTTCCTACCTTGGTCTGAAGGTCAAGCAAAACAGGCAATGAGCCGATCACGTCGATTACTGCGAACAGAATCATGGTTAAGGTTGCTATTTGTTTAAAGTCGAAATGCATGGTTACGGATAAGGAATTAATACGGATTTACGAAACCGCCCTTGCGGTTCGGGAGTTCAAAAATAAGAATATCTACGTGAGCGAATCTGCGTGGTTGTAAAATAAATCAGTGCAATTTACAAATCTGAGCCTTACAAGAGCGAAAATTTAGGTGAGTAACATCTCGATCGCTTTAGGAAAAAATTTATGTTCCAGCTCCCGGATCTTAGCAGCTAATGTTTCCGGGGTATCGTTTACGGAAACGGCGCAGGCATGTTGAGAGATGATCTCTCCTTCATCGTAATGTTCATTCACAAAATGGATGGAGATGCCACTTTCTTTTTCTTTTGCTTCGATCACTGCTTTGTGCACATTCATTCCAAACATCCCTTTGCCACCAAACTTCGGCAGAAGTGCAGGATGGATGTTCACGATCTTATTGGGAAATGCCTTGATGAGATTTTCGGGGAGCATCCAAAGGAATCCAGCCAGAACGATCAGGTCGATCTTAGCGGTTTTTAGTTTTTCCACTACATCGGTGCTTCCGTAAAATGTGTCGCGGTTGATCAACAGCGTTGGAATGCCATTTTTGTTTGAACGGTTCAATACATTTGCCGTTGATTTGTTGGAAACCACTAAGCCAATTTTCACGTCAGCCGAAGCCTTAAAATGATCCATGATGGTTTGTGCATTGGTTCCTTCTCCAGAAGCAAAAATGGCAACATTTTTAATCATGCTGTAAAAGTAGTATTTTTACAAAAACGAGTTCGAAAATGGCAAAAACATATCCATACGTGCCCTATACTAGGGAAACCTATTCCGAGACAGAGATGTTGTCGCGCAGCAAAGCATTTTATGATTGGCTGGATAAAAGACGGACAGTGAGGGATTTTTCCGACCAACCGGTTTCCAGGGAAGTGCTTGAGAATATTTTGCTGGCAGCATCTACAGCTCCTTCGGGTGCTCACAAGCAACCTTGGACCTTTTGCGTGGTAACGAACCCGGAATTAAAAAAGCAGATCCGTGCGGCTGCTGAAAAGGAAGAATACGACAGTTATAACGGAAGAATGACAGAAGAGTGGCTGGAAGATCTGGCCCCTTTGGGAACGGATTGGGAAAAGCCCTTTTTGGAAGTTGCTCCGGCATTAATTATTGTCTTTAAAAGGATCTATGAATTGGCAGGGGAAAAGAAAAAGAACAACTATTATGTTACCGAGTCGGTTGGCCTTGCCACAGGCTTTTTACTCACGGCCATTCACCATGCGGGACTCGTTGCACTTACTCATACGCCAAGTCCAATGAATTTTCTTTGTAAATTGCTTGAAAGACCGGAGAATGAGCGACCCTTTTTGCTGATTCCGGTTGGTTATCTGGCAAATAACACGCAAGTGCCTGATTTAAAGCGAAAAACCTTGCAACAAATTGATGTTTTTTATGAATAGTGCGCTTATTTTTTTGTAATTATGCATATAACTATATCTTTGCACCCAAAATTAACCCAAAAACATTTAAAAAAATGTCAGACATTGCAACAAAAGTAAAAGCTATCATCGTTGATAAATTAGGTGTAGACGAGAAAGAAGTAACACCAACAGCAAGCTTTACAAATGATTTAGGAGCAGATTCATTGGATACTGTGGAATTGATCATGGAATTTGAAAAAGAATTCAACATCGCTATCCCTGATGACCAAGCTGAAAAGATTGGTACCGTGGGTGATGCAATTGCTTATATCGAAGCAAACGCAAAATAATTCTCCCAAAAGATTTATTTAATGAAGTTTAGACGAGTAGTAGTAACAGGTCTTGGCGCAATCACCCCGGTTGGTAATAATGTTTCCGATTTTTGGAACAACCTTCTGAATGGTGTCAGCGGAGCTGCTCCTATTACTCGTTTTGATGCTTCTAAGTTCAAAACCCAATTTGCCTGCGAAGTAAAAGGATTCAATCCTGAAGATTACCTCGATCGCAAGGAAGCCCGTAAAATCGACGTCTTTTCTCAGTATGGTTTGTGTTCCGCTATTCAGGCAGTTAAAGATGCCGGATTGGATGGAGAAAACGCATTCGATCCCGACAGAGCCGGTGTTATCTGGGGTTCCGGTATAGGGGGCTTGCAGACTTTTCAAGACGAGTGTTTTGGTTATGCCAAAGGTGATGGAACTCCGCGTTTCAACCCTTTCTTCATTCCCAAAATGATCGCAGACATTTGTTCAGGACACATCTCCATCCGTTTCGGGATGCGTGGTCCTAACTTCACTACCGTTTCTGCCTGTGCTTCTTCCACCAATGCTTTGATCGATGCTGCTACTTACATTAAGTTGGGTAAAGCGGATATCATTGTCACAGGAGGCTCCGAAGCTGCAGTCTGCGAAGCCGGTATCGGTGGATTCAATGCCATGCACGCTCTTTCTACACGCAACGATTCTCCTCAAACCGCTTCCCGTCCGTTCGACGTGGACCGTGATGGTTTCGTTTTAGGTGAAGGAGCAGGTTGTTTGATCCTCGAAGAATTAGAACATGCTTTAAAACGCGGGGCTAAAATTTATGCCGAAGTAGTTGGCGGTGGAATGACGGCAGATGCAAACCACATCACTGCTCCTCATCCGGAAGGATTGGGCGCGTTAAGAGTCATGCGCAATGCATTGGAAGATGCAGAAATGACACCTGAAGACATCGATTACGTGAATGTACACGGCACCTCTACTCCTTTAGGTGACATTGCAGAAACCAAAGCCATCCTGGGTGTGTTTGGTGAACACGCCTATAAATTGAACATCAGCTCTACCAAATCAATGACCGGACACTTATTGGGTGCGGCCGGTGCCATTGAAGCCATCGCTTGTGTTTTGGCTTGTCAGAACGACATCATTCCTCCTACAATCAATCACTTCAATGACGATCCGGCTCTGGATAACAAATTGAATCTTACATTCCATAAAGCTCAGAAACGTGTCGTGCGCGCTGCTTTAAGCAATACTTTCGGTTTTGGCGGACACAATGCTTCTGTAATTGTTAAGAAATACACAGCTTAATTTCCTCTTGCCAAAATTCAGCAAATCAATCAGGGTTTATTTTTCTCCCGACAAAAAACTGCACGAGTCCCTTCACAATGTTCTCGGATTCTATCCTACTAATATTTCATTGTATAAGCTTGCTTTCCGCCACAGTTCCGCTGCACAGCTAATAAAAAAAGGCGTGAGGGATAGTAATGAACGGTTGGAATTTTTGGGCGATTCAGTGATCGGCACCGTGGTCGCTGATTACCTTTTCAAAAAATTCCCTTACAAGGACGAAGGATTTCTTACCAAGATGCGTTCGAAAATGGTGAGCCGTCAGCAACACAATCAGCTGGCGATGAAACTCGGATTGAATAATTTCATCGAAGTGAATAACGACCGGCACGGAAGCAATAAGTCCAGCTCGATCAACGGAGATGCATACGAAGCTCTGATCGGAGCGATCTATCTGGACAAAGGCTACAAGTTTGCCCAGGAGTTCATTCTCACGCGGATTGTAAATGTTCACATCGACATGGATGAAGTGGAGACCAAAGAAGTGGATTTCAAGAGCAAGATGATCGAGTGGGTACAGAAGGAGAAAAAAGAATTCCGCTTCGAAACCCTTGTTGATGGAGCTAATTCAGACGACAAACAATACAGCATCCAATTGCTGATCGACAATGAAGCCCTGGGAACGGCTCAGCACTTCTCAAAAAAACGTGCCGAACAGCTGGTTTCGGAACTTGCCTGCACCAAGCTAGGAATATAATTGCTGAATTCATCCTGAGCACTTCGACTACACTCCGCATAAACGTCGTCGACCGATTGGGATATAGTAATATAAAAATAATCCCTGTTTTAAAGGGATTCTCCGATTAGATTTATAAATTTACAAGAGTTTAAAACAAGGCTTTGGGAAAATACACCCTTGAAATAGAATACGATTACGACTTTGTGCTGATCGGCATTTCATCGCACGAAAAGGACTACCGTATCTGCTGGGCACTGAATAATCAATTGGGATTGAACCTGGTGAAGACAGATGCGCTGGAGATTAAGGACAAAAAGTTGGATGAGCCTTCTTATTTCTCCCTGTTCTGCTTCGAACAGCCCGATGAATTCATGGAATATTTTATTGTGGCTAACAGAAGTGAAAAAGGAATGTTGATACCCGAGCAGAAACAAGTGGATTACTTTTTCATCATCCGCGGCGAGCTGGAAGACGAAAGGGTGATGGAAATGGTGAAACAGATCAAGGAAAGTAATTTGGTGCAAACGGCCTTCAGGGTGGATGTGAATGCACTAAAATCAAAACAGAATTTAATATTATAGTAGAAATAGAACTTATGAAAAGAGCCATACTAGTTTGCAAAGCAAACAGCAATAATGTAAAGGCTCTTTCCATAAGACAAAAAAAGGAAAAATTATAACTTATGAAAAGAACAAAAATTGTTGCCACCTTAGGACCTGCTTCGACTACTCCCGAAGTGATCGAAGACATGATCAAAGCAGGAGCAAATGTATGCCGCGTGAATTTTTCTCACGGAGCATACGAGAACGTGTTGGCGCAGATCAATACCATTCGTGCGATCAATAAGAAGCTGGGAACACATTGTGCCATTCTTGCGGATCTACAAGGACCAAAACTGCGCATCGGGTCGGTGGAAAACAACGGAGTGGAATTGGTCGCAGGAAAAGAAGTGACCATTACCACCAACGAGTGTCTGGGAACAGCTGAAAGGCTATACATTACCTATCCTCAGTTTCCTAAAGATGTGAACGTGGGAGATAGCATCTTGATCGATGACGGAAAGTTGATGCTGACTGCGATATCCACAAATGGAATTGATGAAGTAAAAGCCGTGGTTGCACATGGTGGGATCCTTTCTTCCAAAAAAGGGGTGAACCTTCCCAATACCAAAATTTCATTGCCTTGTCTTACGGAAAAGGATCTGAAAGATTTGGATTTCGCCTTGACTCAGAAAGTAGACTGGGTGGGACTGTCCTTTGTGCGTTCGGCCTCGGATATTATCGAATTGAAACACCTGATCCAGAATTTCGATCACAATGTAAGAACACGTGTTGTGGCTAAAATTGAAAAGCCTGAGGCCCTTTCCGACATCGACAACATCATCAGAGAAACCGATGCGCTGATGGTTGCCCGTGGCGACCTTGGTGTTGAAGTTCCGATGCAGGAAGTTCCGGTTATCCAGAAAATGCTCGTGCGCAAATGTCTGGAAGCCTCCAAGCCGGTAATCATTGCCACGCAGATGATGGAAAGCATGATCCATAACATCAGCCCTTCCCGCGCGGAAGTGAACGATGTGGCAAACAGCGTCATGGACGGAGCAGATGCGGTTATGTTAAGCGGAGAAACTTCGGTAGGAGCACATCCTGCAAAAGTAGTTGCTGCGATGACAAAGATTATCGAACACGTTGAAAAAGAATCTCACATTTATGACCGTGATTACGAAGCTCCGGAAGTGGATCTGCGCGATGAACGTTTCCTCACCAACTCGATTTGCTTCACAGCAGCAAAGATGGCTCAACGTACTGGAGCGGCAGCGATTGTCACGATGACACATTCCGGTTACACTGCAATTAAGTTATCCAGCAGCCGTCCCAAAGCAAACATATTTGTGTTCACGGATAACTACGACATTCTTACAACATTGAGTTTGGTTTGGGGAGTGCAAGGATTTTATTACGATAAGAACATCAGCACGGATCATACCATTGCCGACATCAAATTCATTCTTAAGAAAAGCGGAATGGTCCGGACAAACGACTTGGTGATCAACATCGCAAGTATTCCTTTGAGTGAAAAAGGGAAAACCAACATGATCAAGTTGAGTGCTGTAGAATAGTACAAATAACGAATGATCCGCGGCGGCGGACGAAATTGCGAATCTGTGTGGATTAGAGTTCTATCTATAGTAATATCGCTTTGCATTCATTTTGCGGTCCATTCCCAATCTACCGGCAAGTGGGAGCAAGAGGCCCTTGTGAAAGAGCACTATCGGAGCCTTGCTAAGGCACACGAAAATAATTTTTCGGTTAAAAAAGATTCGGTTGGAATTTTGATGGTGGAAATCACCGGGATTGAAAAGATGTCCAGCGAGTTTCGTTTCGACGCTGCTGGAATTTGTGAAGAGTCGACATTCATCTACTATTGTGATGATTGTTCTCAAAAGCATGTCGATGAGTTTCTGAAAACCGGACATTACAGATTAGCAAAATCACCTGGGACATATTATTCAAAGTGGAAATACCAGACTCAAATTGAAGTTTTTAATTCCAATATTGCCGTAACTGTTATTCATTATACAAGAATGCACTGGACGAGAAAGGAATACCGCAAATTAATCACAAGGAAATGAAAAAGATCTATTACCTAAGCACCTGTTCCACTTGCACCCGCATCATAACCGAGCTCGGATTGAAAACCAAGAAGTTCGAATTTCAGGACATCAAGACAGAAAAGATCACAGCTACTCAATTGACGGAGATGAAAAAAATGGCCGGAAGCTATGAAGCATTGTTTAGCAGAGTAGCTTTGAAATATCGTGCTTTGGGTTTGGATAAAAAGAAACTGGAAGAAGACGATTATAAAAAACACATTCTGGAAGAATACACGTTTCTGAAGCGTCCGGTGATCATGGTCAAAGACAAGATCTTTGTCGGGAATTCCAAGAACACCATCGCCGCTGCAAAAGCTGAATTGTAATGCGTCCTCACCAGAGCCGTCACCCTGAGCGTAGTCGAAGGTCGAGGTAAAAGAAGTTTGTTTATGAATAAAATACTCCAGGCCCATTTAGCATTGATCGCTGTAAATTTAATTTACGGGGCCAATTACTCTATTGCCAAGGAAGTTATGCCTGCGCACGTTCAGCCTTTTGCGTTTGTGCTTATGCGTGTGGGAGGAGCACTGATCTTGTTCTGGTTGGTGAGTGCTTTTTTTATTAAAGAAAAGATCGACAAAAAAGACCTTCCTCGTTTTGCATTATTAGCGGTGTTCGGCGTTGCCTGCAACCAATTACTTTTCTTAAAAGGGTTGAGCATCACCACGCCCATCAATGCATCCATCATTATGATATCCAACCCGATTGTGGTTTTGCTCATCGCAGCTGCTGTCTTAAAAGAAAGAGTCTCTGTCAATAAATTGATCGGAATCGGTTTGGGAATAGCGGGAGCTTTATTGCTTTTGCTTTTCAACAAGTCTTTTTCCTTCGGTTCGGAAACCATCAGCGGGGATTTGATGATCTTGGTTAATTCCATTTCTTGGGCGCTTTATCTCGTTCTGGTAAAACCATTGATGAGCAAATACAATACTTTTACCATCGTTAAATGGGTGTTCCTGTTTGGCTTCTTGTACGTGCTTCCTTTCGGCTTTTCCGAATTCACCGAAGTGAAATGGGATGAACTTTCACCAAGAATCTGGTACGACATTGTATTTGTGGTAATTGCAACAACCTTTTTTGCTTACGTTTTGAATACTTATGCTCTGCGGGCACTCAGTCCTTCCATCGTTAGTATTTATATTTATTTACAACCTTTCCTCGCGACTCTTTTCGCCATTTTTGTTTACCAAAACGACACACTCGACCTCCGAAAAATTACTGCCGCAGTGCTCATTGTCTTTGGCGTTTACCTCGTGAGTATGCCCTTTAGTAAAGGAAAGTCAGGTAAAACCTCTTAGTCACTTTTCACCTGGTTACTTAGTCACCTATTCTAAAAAACACTACATTTGCTTTAACATAAATCAATTCTATGCAAATGAAATCAATGACCGGATTCGGAAAATCAACCGCCGAAGTTCCCGGAAAAAAAGTGACAGTTGAAGTACGTTCACTGAACAGCAAACAACTGGATCTGAATTTGCGCCTTCCTTACCTTTACAAAGAGAAGGAACTGGAATTGCGTGCGGAAATCTCCAAGCAAATAGAACGTGGGAAAATTGACCTGACCGTATTTACAGAAGCCACACAGGATTCCCTGCCGGTGGCCATCAACAAGACCTTAGCAAAGACCTATTACAAAGAATTGAAGGCATTGTCAACTGAACTGGGTGAAAGCGATCAGAATTTACTCGCCATGGTTGTGAAAATGCCGGACGTTATGAAAGCTGAACGCGAAGTGGTGGAATTGGATGAGAACGAATGGAAACAGATCAAAGCAACAGTCGATAAAGCCATTGATGCGTTTCAAAAATTCCGCGACGATGAAGGAAAAACGCTCGCGAAAGAATTCACTACACGCATTGGTCTGATCGATAGTTTGCTTGCGGAGGTAATCAAAATGGATGCTTCGCGTGTGGAGAACATCCGGACCAGAATAAAGAATAGCATTGCAGAAGCCATCGAAAAGGAAAAAATCGATCAAAACCGTTTTGAACAGGAATTGGTTTATTACATCGAGAAACTGGATATTACCGAAGAGAAATTGCGTTTAAAAACCCATATCGATTATTTTATGAATACCATGAAAGAGCCCGGAAGCGGAAGAAAACTTGGATTCATTTCTCAGGAGATCGGAAGGGAGATTAATACCATCGGTTCAAAAGCAAATGATGCGACGGTTCAAAAACTTGTCGTGCAGATGAAAGATGAATTGGAGAAGATCAAAGAACAGCTTCTGAACGTACTATAACAATCAAAGCGGTATAGTCGCGCCTTAGTTGAACCTATCCCCCTTTGGAGGGGGCAGGGGCAGGAAAAGTTAAACACGAATAACACGAATAATAACAATTGAAAGGTAAGCTCGTCATATTTTCAGCACCCTCCGGAGCCGGTAAAACGACCATCGTTCAATACCTGCTGACTAAAATTCCACAACTGGAGTTTTCAGTTTCTGCCTGCAGCCGTCCCAAAAGGAAAGACGAAACACAGGGAGTAGATTATTATTTCATTTCTGTGGCAGAATTCAAAAAGAAGATCGAAGAAAAAGAATTTGTGGAGTGGGAAGAGGTTTACAAGGATAATTTTTACGGAACCTTAAAAGCAGAGATCGAACGCATCTGGAAAAAAGGACATCACATCATTTTCGACATGGACGTGGTAGGAGGTTTGAATCTGAAAAAGTTATTCGGTGATCAAGCTTTAGCCATCTTTGTGATGCCACCAAGTATTCAGCATTTAGAGAACAGGTTGAAAATGCGGGAGACAGAAACTCCTGAAAGTATTGCGAGAAGAATAGGGAAAGCAGAAGTGGAATTGCAAACAGCCACTCAGTTTGATAAGATTGTTTTGAACGATACGTTGGAGCACGCTTTTGCGGAAGCGGAGAAAGTGGTCAGGGAATTTTTGAGGTAAATGAGATCGGCAAAGAAGTTGCTATTTTACGTAGTCACGTTTTTTTTTCTCTGTATTCTCTTTTTTCACCTTGTGCGTTTGGTCAAAGAGGGAGATTTCCTGCAGGCATTAGATATGTTCTTGCCAATATTGTTCATAATTCCAGTTTATGCAAGGGCATTTTACATCGACAAGCATGATAGGAGGTGCAATGGCCACGAAATACTTCCCTTCAGTTTATTTATGTTCGAAACACCAATTTTTACTATGTTGATATTGTGTGTAACCCTTAATCCGGTCATCCTAAATACGGAAAGTGCTGAAATGCGAAGAATTAAGAAATTAACATACATAGTCTACTTAATGTTCGTTGTTTTTATTGGGTTTGAAATTTATAGAGCATTTTCATAGTTAAAATTAACCTACGTGCCTTCGCGGCAAAAATAATATGGCAAAGATCCTCACAATAGACATTCACACACACATCCTTCCTGAAAACATTCCGAACTGGAAAGAGAAATTCGGTTACGGAGGATTTGTTCAGTTGCAGCATGAAAAACCTTGCTGCGCCAACATGATCCTGGATGACGGGAAATTTTTCCGCGAAGTAGAAGACAATTGTTGGAGCGCCGAGAAACGAATGGACGAATGCGATCACCACCACGTGGATGTGCAAGTGCTTTCTACTGTTCCCGTAATGTTCAGTTATTGGGCTAAACCTCAGGATTGCCTGGAACTTTCTGTTTTTTTAAATGATCACATAGCCGATATTGTAAGACGTTTTCCAAAAAGGTTTGTGGGGTTAGGCACCATCCCCTTGCAATCACCAGAGCTCGCTATACAGGAATTAAAACGCTGCAAGGAAATTGGACTAGCAGGAGTGCAGATCGGTTCTCACGTGAACGATTGGAATTTGAACGATGCGAATTTATTTTCTGTGTTTGAAGCTTGCGAGAAATTAGACATGGCCGTTTTTGTTCACCCTTGGGACATGATGGGACAAGACAAGATGCCGAAATACTGGCTTCCTTGGCTGGTAGGAATGCCTGCTGAAACATCCTTAGCCATTTGCTCCATGATCTTCGGCGGAATTTTCGAACGTTTGCCAAACTTGAGGGTTGCTTTCGCACACGGTGGGGGAAGTTTTCCCGCAACCATCGGAAGAATAGAACACGGATTTAATTGCCGCCCCGATTTAGTTGCAGTGGACAATAACGTAAACCCTCGCGAATATTTAGGAAAATTTTGGATCGATAGCTTGGTACATGATGATCAAATGCTAGATTATGTGGTTGGTATGTTTGGCGCTGATAAAGTCGCACTCGGAACGGATTATCCTTTTCCACTCGGGGAATTAGAACCCGGAAAACTCATCAAAGAAATGCCCTACGAACGCGATGTAAAAGAATTGCTTTTGAACGGAGCAGCTTTGCAATGGTTGAATCTGAAGAAGGAGCAGTTTTTGTAGAAGGGCCGTCACTAGGCAGAGCCTAGCGCTTACGGAGTTTTTTGTGGACCGACTATCACTAGGCAGAGCCTAGCGCTTACGGAGGACTGTCTATCACTAGGCGGAGCCTAGCGCTTACGAGGTTTTTGCAGTTCCTCTTGTCACTAGGCGGAGCCTAGCGCCTACCGATGACTGTCTGTCACTAGGCAGAGCCTAGCGCCTACGCAAGAAAGTGGATATAAACAGAATAGGTGCTTTCATTTTTTTATCCACGGATTATTCTCAAGACGCTCGATAGTTTTGATTTCCTTATTAATTTTCAAATTAACCTAATGCATGTGCGCACTAGAAGCCTCATTCGCCATCAGCTGATTGAACTTGTTTTGTTTTATTTCCATAAAACTTTTCTTTTCAATTTTGCTTTCCAACCAAGAAATTAAATCAAATAAGTTCAAGGCGTTTTTTTCGATCTTGTTGGTTGTCAATTCTTCGATGCTGTTTTTTAAACGGATGAAATCGGCCGTCAATTCGGATGAAGAACGCACTTTGTTCTGCGAATCCTTGAAAAAGGAAATGATCTGCTTTTCGTAGTTGTAAAGCTTGTTCCGCTTCATCAACAATCGGTAAGTCGAACGAATCCGTTTTTCCATCATCTCGTCATCGTCCATCTCAAAATAGGTGATGAGACTTAAAATATGAGCGAAACAGAATAGGTCACTTCGAAAATCCAAGTCGGTATTGTGAAGCAGCAGGTTAATGTTTTGATTGGCAAGCTTGTATTCGCCCAGGCCGATATAGATGTAGGCCAATGCATAATGATGCAATTGCTTTTCTTTCTGTAAGGTTTTAGTTTGCGGAAGTTGTCTGTAAATCTTGTCTACTTTATTTGCGATCTCGAGTGCTTTGTCGAACTGTCCGGTTGGGATGTAAACAAACAACTTTAAGTTTTCCGTAAGCAATTCATAGTTTCTGTTCATGTGTCCGTACTTGGCAACAAATTCATCCATGCGTTCCAGCGTATTGAAAAGGTCGCCATACATCATTAGGGAAAGTTCATTCACCGCTTTATTTCGCAGCAATCCGATGTAAGTGAATGGTTTTAATTCAAGCATGTGTTTGTTCGCGTCCAGCAAGGCCACATTCTTTTTCAGGATCTCGTTCGCTTGCCCTTGTTCGTTGATCGTGAACAAAAAGTTTGCCTGCATCAGGTTTCTGTAATACTGTGCGTTGAAAGTGTTCAGTAAATTTTTGTCGTTGTTCTGGTCCTCGCTGGCGATCTTCTGGAATTGGATCACATCTTCATCGTTGCGCGCGAGACCCGTATACAAAGCTTTTGCACGCAGTTTCTGATAAAGGTGTTTGTATCCGATAATGGTCTTTTTCTTTTCAATCGAATCGTAGAGCTCTTCAAAATATTTGTTAACCAGCTTCAGATAGTTTTCAGGAGTGGCTTCTTCCACTAATAAGATGATCTCCCAATCGATCAACTCTTCCATAAATTCATAAAGCTCGTGCTGCAAGGCAGTTGCTTTTGATTTGAGAATCATTTTTTTGGCAACGGCCGGGAGATTTTTATTATACAGAATATCGATCTGGTTCAGCGCGCTACGCAACTCACTTTTGACGTTATTGTTGTACGACTCGAGTGATTTTAAGATAAATTTAAAAAGGTAATTTTTGGCAACGGCAAAATTGTTCAGGGTCGGTTCACCTTTGAATTTGCGAATGATCTCTTTTTCATCGTAGCTCTTTTGTTTGTCGATCGCATCGAAGATCTTGATGTATTTGTTCTGCTCCCCGATCACGTGCAGCATGGCGTGCTTCTTTATATAGCCCTTTTCGGGAGCCGATAAAGATTTGATGAGCTGGTGCAAGTGGTTAGCTGATGACATTCTGATCTGTGCGTTAAATGATGGGGATATACAAATATATCATTTGAAAAGAGAAAATCTAAATTTTTACGCTTTTCATTGTATTTCGGGGAAATCTACTCCAAAACCGGCAAAAATCAGCCGTCGAAAACTTAATTTTATGCAAACATAAGAATCCTCCCTCCAATTCAAGGAAGGCCTTTAAAAAAGGGCATTCCGTCGATATCAAGGTGCGGAAAGCGGTTTCTTTTTGGCCTCAAAAGAACCCTTCGAATTCTTATTTTATGGGAGTTTTGGTTTGGTTTTGGTTCTTTATGATGTTATATTTGTATTGTAATAGTAATTGTTGGTCTCCCGACCACAATGTATTACACAAAAGCTTGTTGTTGTGAAGGAGTAGCACAACAGTGTTTCATGTTTAGTTTTATCCAAATCCCGAAGTTCTGACAAGCTCTTCGGGATTTACTTTTAAAAGGTCCGGATAACGGAATCTTTAAAGATATTACAGATTCGCACTTTGAAGTCTGTCGGCTTTTTAAGAAAACTCATTATGATTAATCATCTTGGCACTGTGACTTTTGGTCTTTTTCGACAAATGACCACAGATCTGTAATCCCGATAGCTATCGGGACTGTGTTTATTCGTTATCCGTACTAAGTTTTAAGCTTTCTGTCTAAGGCGACTCATTTCAATCCAAATTAATCGTAAATTTGTAATATATCTTTCTAAAACCCCCATTTATAAATGAGTGATGCAATAAAACATGAATGTGGAATAGCAATGATCCGATTGCTGAAGCCGCTGGATTATTACATCAAAAAGTACGGCACACCTTTATATGGAGTGAACAAACTGTACTTACTCATGGAAAAACAGCACAACAGGGGACAGGATGGAGCAGGAGTCGCAAACATAAAATTTGATGTGGTTCCCGGCACCAAATACATCAGCAGAACAAGAGCAGTTGGCAGTGGCGCAATCAAAGAGATCTTCGGAAAGATAAATTCACGCTTCGAAGACATCAACAAAAAAAATCCTGAAAAATTATTGGACGCAAAATGGCTGAAGAAAAATCTTCCGTACACCGGAGAGTTGTTCCTGGGGCATTTGCGTTATGGAACATTTGGCGGAAACAGCATTGAGAACTGCCATCCGTTCTTACGTCAGAATAATTGGATGACCAGGAATTTAGTGGTTGCGGGGAATTTCAACCTGACCAATGTGGATGAACTGTTCGATCAATTGGTAGAACTTGGTCAGCATCCAAAGGAAAAAGCAGATACAGTGACGGTGATGGAAAAGATCGGTCACTTTTTGGATGAAGAGAATGAACGCCTTTTTCAGAAGTATAAGAAAGAAGGACATAGCAATGCGGAGATCTCTGCTTTGATCGCGGAGAATTTGGATGTGCAGGCGATCTTAAAAGACGCCAGCAAGAAATGGGATGGCGGGTATGCAATGGCCGGATTGTTCGGACACGGGGATGCATTTGTATTGCGCGACCCAAGTGGCATCCGTCCTGTATTCTATTATTCGGATGATGAGATCGTGGTAGTGACATCCGAGCGTCCCGTTATTCAAACAGCATTTAATGTTCCCATAGAGGATGTAAAAGAATTGGCTCCGGGAAGAGCATTGATTATAAAAAAAGACGGAAAGTTCAGCGAAAAAGAGATCATTGAGCCCCTTGAAAAAACATCCTGTTCTTTCGAGCGTATTTATTTCTCACGGGGAAGTGATGCCGACATTTATCAGGAAAGACAAAAATTGGGAAGCCAATTGACTCCTTCGGTTCTGAAATCCGTTGATTACGACCTGAAGAACACCGTTTTTTCATACATACCGAACACGGCAGAAGTAGCATTTGGCGGTCTGATTGAAGGATTGCACCACTATGCTAATACCATCAAGCGTCACAAAATCCTCCAAATGGGAAGTGCCGTTCGTGATCCGGAACTTAGTGAAATTCTTTCCATCCGTCCCCGCGTCCACAAGATCGCAATCAAGGATGCCAAGCTGCGGACTTTCATTACCAATGATTCTCAGCGCGACGACATGGTCGCTCACGTTTACGATACGACTTACGGTGTAATCAAGGAGGGTGTGGATAATCTGGTGATCGTGGATGATTCTATTGTTCGTGGAACAACCCTAAAACAAAGCATATTAAAAATTCTGGATCGTTTGGGTCCGAAAAAAATTGTTGTTGTTTCTTCTGCGCCTCAGATCCGTTATCCGGATTGTTATGGAATTGATATGGCTAAGTTGGGCGATTTTATTGCTTTTCAGGCTGCCGTTCAATTGCTTAAAGATAATTTCAAGGAAAATCTACTGGATGAATTGTACGAAAAAGCAAAAGCGCAGGAAGACCTTCCGAAAGAAAAGATTGTTAACGTTGTGAAAGAAATTTACGAACCGTTTACGGCAGAACAAATCTCTGTTAAGATTGCAGAACTGCTTCGTCCGGAGGGAATCAATGCAGAGGTCGACATCATCTATCAATCCATCGAAGGCCTGCACAACGCCATTCCGGGCCACCTGGGCGATTGGTACTTCACTGGGAACTACCCTACGGCAGGCGGGAACAAGGTGGTGAACAAGTCTTTCATCAATTATATGGAAGGAAAGAACGTCCGCGCTTATTAATTCATAAAATCTTCCGGGTTCCTTATATTTTTATCAGGTTTTTGTAAATTAGTTGTTCAAACTAATTAGAAACTAAGGGGAAATTAGATTGTGTAAATAATTGATTTTTAATTTTTTAAAGACCTCTGAAGCATGGTTCCGAAATGCTTTTCCCTCGTGGCAGTGTCTTTACCGACGATTTCCCGTCTTTTATCGAAATGTTAATTAATTGAGCGAAAATCATGTAGATTTTCCTTCAAATTAACCGTACTTTTACAGTCCTTGTTTTTGAATAGAAAATGAGGTGTTTTGAGTAGAAAATAAACGAAGTATAAATTAAAACAAAAGAGATGAAAAGAATTTACAACCTAAAAACGCGTGTCATCCTAGCGGTGGCGTGTTTGATGATGGGCATCAGTGCATCGGCACAGGTGGACGTTGTCGCGACAGGAGGAGTGCCTGCTGCATCGTATACAACTTTGGCCGGAGCTTTTGCAGCCATTAATGCCGGTACGCATACAGGAAATATCGGAATCGGTATATCAGCGAGCACTACAGAAACAGGCGCTTGTGTTTTAAATGCAAGTGGAGCAGGATCTGCCCTTTATACAGCGATAGGCATTGCTCCTACAGTGGATGGTGTTTCTATCTCAGGACCTACAACAACAGGAAGAGGATTGATCGAATTGAATGGTGCAGATAATGTTACCATTGACGGAGACAATTCAAATACGGGTGGGATCAATAGAAATTTGACTATTACAAATACAGCTGCTAATACAATTACTTTTACTTCTGTAATTCGTATAGCAAGCTCAACACTCATTACTACCAACGATAACATTACAATCAAAAATTGTAATTTAACAGGAAGCGGAACGGGAAGAAATACTTCTGCGTTTACTACTGAAGTTACTACTTGGGGTGTTATTGCTTCAGGAGGTGCATCTACGGTTGCAACAACAACTGCTCCGTCAGCGCTAGCATCTGCTACCACAGCGGTTCCTACGGGCCAATCACTTTTGAGCCTTGTTGTTGATAATAACAACATTCAAACTGCCTCAAGAGGTATTTCTGTTAACGGTTCTGGCCCCGCTGTGGCTGTTGGATTAACGGTTACAAACAACATTGTTGGTAATGCTGTGGTTGGAGACATTAACCAAGTAACGGCTGTCGGCATTACGGTTCAGGGATCATCCAACGCGGTGGTTCGTGGAAACATCGTGATGGTGGAAGGATTTATCGCAAGTTCAACACCAAACAGAGGAATCAATCTTGGGATGATCAGCGCAACCGGTTTGACTGGCGCGCTTATTGAAAAAAACACCGTTGCTCGTGTGATTAATAACAATACAGCAACCTACCCCGCAACAGGAATAGATGTTACAGGTGGAACAAATCATATTATTCAGAATAACTTTGTTGGCAACTGCTTAAACAATCAGGTTGGAGGAGCTGGTGGATTTGGATTTACTTTCGGGGCTTATGGAATCCGCCTTTCTTCCGGAACGGGTCACAAAGTTTACAACAACACTGTAAGCTTTACAGGAGTTGTTCCGGGTGCAGTCAGCACCAACGTGGTCACTTGCCTTGCAATTACAGGTGTTGGTCTTACTGGTCTTGACGTTAGAAACAATATTTTTTCCAACAAAGCTACCGGTGGAAACGCTACGCTATATAATGATGTTTTTGTTTGTATAATGATTCCTTCCGGCGCAACAAGCGCGATGAATCTTACTTTGAATAACAATGCTTATTATCAAGGAGCTCTTGCATACAGCGGAATTGCTCAAGTCGGTACTACAGGAAGCGCGGCTAACTTATATCTTTCTTCAAACTTCAATGCCGGAGCAACTGCGCCAGCCAATAACCTGAGATCGTATACAAGTACATTATCTGCTTCTGGAACAAATGATAATGCTTCTTATGCATCATCGAATGCAGCACCACTCATTTCGGCAACAAATCTTCATATAGATCTGGCGTCTCCTGAATTAGCAAATGTCGAGCAAAAAGGCGATGCTGCGGTGGCTGTCACAACAGATATTGATGGAGATGTTCGTCCGAATGCATCCACGACAAATCCTGATATGGGTGCTGATGAGGTGATCGCTGCGGGCTGTGTTTCAGCTAACGGAGGAACAATCTCACCCTCTACAATAAACAAATGTGCGGGCTCAACTGCTACGTTGGTTTCTACTGGTGCATCTACCGGAACAGGAATCTCTTACCAGTGGATGATTTCAACAACTCCTGGCGGACCGTATTCGAATGTTACAGGTGGAACTGGCGCTACTACCACTTCTTATACTACCGGTGCACTTGCGGTGGGAACATATTATTATGTATTGCAAACAACTTGTACTTCAGGCCCTATTACCGGTTTGTCAAACGAAGTAACAGTGACAGTGACCGCGTTACCAACTGTTTCAGTAACTCCTACAACGGGAAGTATTTGTGCGCCAGGCGGATCTGCCGTGGCTTTAACAGCTTCAGGCGCCACAACTTTTGCTTGGGGTCCTGCAGCAGGTCTTTCCGCTACAACAGGAGCCAGCGTCAATGCCTTACCAACTTCTACAACAACTTATACCGTTACTGGAACAGATGGTAGTGGATGTACAGCAACAGCGACAAGTGTAATTACGGTGACTCAAACTCCTGTTATTTCTTCTGTAACAGCTACTCCTTCAAGTGTGTGTTCTGGTGGTAATTCTCAGTTGCTTGCAGCAGCCACCGTTCCAACGCCAGTGAATGCTTATGCTTATAGTACTGGAATAGGGGCTGCTCTTGACCCGATGACTGGTGCTACTAATGCTCTTGGAACAGGAAATGATGACACCCCTACTGCAGCACCTGCAGCGATTGGGTTTACTTTTAATTTCAATGGAACAAACTATACACAGTTTTCTGTTTCGCCTGACGGTTGGATATTATTAGGCGGAGCCACTGCTGCTGCTCAATTTACCAATGCTGTTACCAGCGCAACAAATATCCCTAAGATCTATCCTTATTGGGATGATTTGGCAACAGGAACAACAGGAAACGTAAAAACACTTGTTAGCGGAACAGCACCAAACAGAATTTTAATGGTTCAGTGGTTTGTAACTGTTCCACGCAATACTGCCGGCCCCGCAAATTCAACTTTTCAGGCTTGGCTTTATGAAGCAACAGGTGTCGTTGAATTCCGCTACGGAACAATGGGTGTGCCTACTTCCGGAACTATTTCTTCCGGTATGACGGGTGCTGCAGCCAATTTCCAAAGCATCACTTTTGCTACTAATACTTCAAGTACCGCAGCAGCAAATGATGCAAACACAACGGCTCCTGCAATTGGAAGAATATATACCTTCACACCACCTTCTCCAACTTATTTGTGGACACCTGCAACATTCTTGTCAAGTACAACCATTAATAATCCAATGGCGAATGCTGTAACGACAACAACGACCTATACTGTAGAAGCTTCAAATGGTGCATGTTCTTCTACGTCTACTGTAACGATTACTGCCGGTTCTGCACTAACAAGCTCCAGCACCATTACTCCTTCGGCTAGCGCTTGTGTTGGAACAACCGTTACTTTTAACTCTATACCTGTAGGTGGTGGCTCCCCGTATACTTTTGCATGGGTTGGCCCCAATAGCTTTGCGTCAACATTACAAAACCCAACATTGGTAACTTCAGCTGCAGCCGCTGGAACTTATACCGTGACGGTAACCGACAACTGTGGTTCGACATCTTCAAGTACGGTTACTTTGACAATCAATGCATTGCCTACCGTTTCAGTTACTCCAACTACCGGTTCATTCTGTAATCCGGGCGGAACGGCAGTTGCTCTTGCAGCGTCGGGCACTTCAACATCATACGCTTGGTTGCCTGCAGCGGGATTGTCTTCTACAACAGGAGCAAACGTGAATGCTAGTCCTACCGGAACAACAACTTATACTGTTACCGGAACGGATGGAAATGGTTGTACAAGTACTGCAACCGCTCTGATCACTTCAAACAATGCGATTGCTATCACTTCAGCTACAGCGACACCTTCAACAGTTTGTGCTGGTGGAAATTCAGCTTTAACAGCGGTTGCTTCACCTGTGATCGCTGCATATTGTACTGCATCGGCTACCAGCCTTTCATTTGAAAAAATATCTAACTTAACATTTGGTACGATTAACAATACCTCATCGGCTACAGCAGGTTACGAAAACTTTACAGCTGTAAGTACGAACGTTGCAGCAACTGTGTCAACGCCAATCAGTATTGGTGTGTCACAAGCCTATGCAACGGATGACCGCATCCACATCTGGGTGGACATGAACCAGGATGGTGTATTTGCTAACCCGGCTGAGAACGTATTGAACGCAGCTATCAGTACATTTTGTCCTACTTGCGCCGGAACTGCTACAGTTGTTACTGGTAACATTACCATTCCAGTAACTGCTCTTAACGGAACTACTCGTATGCGTATCAGACTTCAGGATCAAAGTTCTGGACCAAACTCTACGCCATGCGGTACTTCAACATACGGACAGGTAGAGGATTATACAGTGAACATTACAGGAGGAACTGCGAGCAGCATTTCTTATCTGTGGTCGCCTGGTACTTATCTGAGTAGTACCACGGTTTCAAATCCGACAGCATCTGCAATCATGACCAGTGAAACGTACACAGTCGTTGCTACGTCTACAGCTGGTTGTTCCGCTTCAGCGACAGTTGCAATTACTGCAAATCCTACCCCTGTGGCATCAGCAACATCAACTACTATTTTGTGTAACGGTGGAACTTCTACAGTAACAGTTTCTGCAACAGGTGGAACCCCTGCTTATACAGGAACAGGTTCATTCACTGCTTCTGCAGGCGCTTATTCTTATACTGTAACAGATGTGAACGGATGTTCCTCTACTGCGACAGGAACAATTACAGAACCAACTCCTATCGCAGTGACTTCTTCTCAAACAACAGTTTTATGTAATGGTGGCACATCTACAGTTACAATTTCTGCAACAGGAGGAACTGGAACATTAACAGGAACGGGTTCATTTACACAATCTGCCGGAACAACAGTTTATACTGTTACCGATGCTAACGGATGTACAGGAACAACTTCAGTGGTTGTTACTGAACCAACCGTGATCGCAGTAACTGCAACACCTGGTACAATTTCTTGTTTCGGTGGTTCAGCTTCAGTTGCAATTTCTGCAACGGGTGGAACAGGAACATTGACAGGAACAGGGTCATTCTCTCAATCTGCCGGAACAACAGTTTATACTGTTACCGATGCAAACGGATGTACCGGAACAGCTTCGGTAACGTTGACTCAACCAACACTATTGGTTGCAACTTCCAGCGAGACTTCACCAATCATGTGTAACGGCGGAACGGGAACTGTAACGGTTTCTGCAAGCGGCGGAACTCCTTCTTATACAGGAACCGGAGCGATGCCTCAAGTTGCTGGATCAACTACTTATACGGTGACCGACGCAAACGGATGTACTGCAACAACCAGCACGACCATCACAGAGCCTACAGCAGTCGCTGTTAGTTATTCTGAAACAGGTGTGTTGTGTAACGGTGGATCATCTTCTGTCACCATCATGGCGACCGGAGGTACAACTCCTTATGCAGTTCCTTTTACTTCAGGTTCGAATACATTCTCACAAACAGCCGGAACAGTGGTTTACACTGTAACAGATGCTAACGGATGTACTGGAACAGCTTCTGTAACTGTTACAGAACCAGCTGTACTTGCTGCTACTAATTCAGTATCAGGATCAATTCTTTGTAACGGAGGAACTACTGCTGTGGTTGTATCTGCAACAGGCGGAACTAGTCCTTACACAGGAGACGGTTCAATGATGCAAGGAGCCGGAACAACTGTCTATACCGTTACAGATGCAAACGGTTGTACAGCAACAACAAGTGCAACCCTTACAGAGCCAACAGCTGTAATGGTAATGACTTCTTTCTCTCCTATTATGTGTAACGGTGATTCAACACTGGTGACTGTGACAGGTATGGACGGAACTCCTGGCTATACCGGTGAAGGAACATTCTTCCAGTTAGCAGGAACAACTACTTACACAGTAACAGATACAAACGGATGTGTGGGTGCAGTCAACTTATCCATCACTCAGCCAGCAGCTATCGCAAGTGCACAAAGTTTTAACTTCTGTGGTTCAGGATCTGTAACGGTTGGAACAAATACTTACACCACCGCAGGTACTTATACCGACGTGTTAAGCGCTGCAAATTCTTGCGACAGTACAGTAACGACTACCATCACTGTAACAACAATTGATGTGACGACGACTACTTCTTTGTCTGTGATCACTTCTAACTCATCAGTTGGAACTTACCAGTGGATCAATTGCGGAACTTCTCTGCCAATCTCTGGTGCAACCAGTCAAAGTTATTCGGCAACCGCTGACGGAAGTTATGCAGTTGAGGTGACGGACAATGGTTGTGTGGATACTTCTGCTTGTGTGATGATCATCGGCGCAGGAATTGCTAACAACTCGACAAATGAGTGGTCGGTTTATCCTAACCCAACAATGGGAATGTTCAATATCTCCATCAACAACGCAAACATTGCGGAGTTAGTGATCAGCATTGTTGACATCCAAGGAAAAGAAGTGTTTACTTCTGCAGATAAGAATGTGAGCGGATCATTCAATAAACAAATCAATTTGGAAGAAGTAGCTAAAGGCTTGTACTACATTAAAGTAAACACAGGTGCTGAGGTGAGAATCCAAAAACTGATTGTTCAGTAAGCATATCACTACAACTAAATAAAAAATCCTCTCCTGTAAAAAGGAGAGGATTTTTTATTTAATAAAGGGAGAGAATTTTATCCGAAAACTTTGATGTTGCTTCCGTCAAAACTGCCGTAAACCATACTTGGGTGTGAGTCCAGGTTGTGGATATTTCCTTTGTGGTCGATGGCGATTGCACCAGCGAAACCATCTATCTTTTTCAATGCTGCGAAGGTTCTTTCAAAAGCAGTTTCAATCGAAGTTCCGTCACTTACCCGTGCAACAATGCTAGAAGCTACTGCCGCACTCACAATGTCTTCTCCTATTCCTGTACAGCTAACTCCACAGAATTCATTTGCGAAATTTCCAGCAGTTGTTGCAGAATCAGAAATCCTTCCCGGCACTTCAAATCCTTTTCCTCCGGTGGAGGTGGCTGCTGCCAGGTTGCCGGTTGAATCTAGCGCCACACAGCCCACTGTGCCCAATGATTTGCTTCCTAATTTTGCTTCGTATTCTTTTCTTCTTTGTTGAATTTCCGGATTGAAGAAATCAAACTTATTCAGTCGTGCATAAACCGTTGCACCTTCTCCTCCCAATACTCTGTCTTGTGTGGTAAATAATTTTTCGGCAACGCGGATAGGATTTTTTACGTTCTCAATGTTGATCACTCCGCTGAACTTTGTCGTTTTTCCATCCATTATAGACGCGCTCATCCGGATCTTGCCATCACTTTGGATCTGAGAACCTATGCCGGCATTAAAAAGTTCGTCGTCCTCCAGCTGTTCCACGGCATGAACCACCGTTTCCAGTGCTGTATGCGTTTTTAGGTATTCATAAGAAGCTTTTAGTACGCGTTTCAGTGCCTCTTGCTTGGCGAGTTTGGTTTCGGCACTTTGCGATGACTCGCTGAAAAATCCGCCGTGAATTATTAGTTTCATGTTGTGTTTTTTATCCTCCGAAGCTTTTAATCCTTCTCCTTAGTAGTAACTACGAAGGACGAAGCGCAGGAGGGTTATTTATCTGTGGTCGTTTTCAAAGGAACCTGCATGTGTATGGTCATTTCATGTTTGGTCAGGTCGTAATGATCGTGCTTACTCATCACATGCACCACCAGGTGCTTTATCGAGATCGGAGTGCCCATCTCTACGTGTGTCAGGTTGGTGTCTTTAATGTTGCGTCCATCCACCAGAATGATTAGTCCGGATCCGATGGCTTCCATAGAGTCCCCATTGGTGATCAACAGCCCGGTATCTTCTCCCAACCCTATGCCCAGGGTACGGGGATTTCCAACGACCGCTTGAAACAATCTTCCTATTCTTCCCCGGTGGACAAAATGCGTATCAATGATCACATGATCGATCAGGCCCAATCCGCTCGTGATCTTTACTTCTCCTTTTAACAAAGCTTCGCTGCTGGATCCTTGATAGATCATGCTGTTGGAGGCTGCTGCAGCTCCTGCCGATGTTCCGGCATATATAAAATCTTCGAGTACGTATTTTTTTAAAATGAGGTCGTGAATGGGTGTTCCTCCGAGAATGGATGATAAACGCAACTGATCCCCACCGGTAAAAAGTACCACGTCCGCTTTACTCACTCTCGCGGCATTCTCCTCTAGTAAAGCTTCTGCGCGTGTCTCAATGTGCAGGACACTCACATTTTTTGCTCCGAGGTATTCAAGTGCCTTGGCATATTCGGGGCCTACTTCCTTCGGGATTTTCGATGCTGTAGTGATGATCTCGATCTGAGATTCTTCTTTCAATCTGGATTCAATGAGCAGACGTTTTAAAATTCCGGTCTCAAAAAAATTCAGGTTTTTTTCTACCTGCTTGTCGAAATTCTTTTCAGTGAAACTGCCTTTGTCAACAGCCCCACCGATGACAATTAATTTACCTTTTGGATTCATGTCATAAAAATATCAGAAAAAACAACATCATTTTGACCGAAAAATGTTTTTTATCAAAAGGTCACTGTGGATTATCACCGTCCTGCCGATTTTTTCTTTGATTTCAGAAAATTTCGTGCTATCTTACATCCCTTTGTGCCCTGTTTTGGGGCATTTTTTTCAAGTAATACAGCATTAAACACCAATTCTTAATTTATGAAAGCACTTAGCATACAAGCATTGAGAGGCCCGAACATCTGGAGCGTAAGCAGAAAAAAATTGATACAAATGAGGCTGGACCTGGAAGGAATGGAACAGCTGCCAACGAATAAAATCAAGGGATTCAAAGAAAGGCTGGAAGCCATGTTCCCAACAATGATAGAGCACCGCTGCTCGGAAGAGGTTCGCGGAGGCTTTTTTCAACGTGTTGAAAGAGGCACCTGGATGGGGCACGTAATAGAACACATTGCCCTGGAGACTCAGTCGCTTGCTGGAATGGAAACTGGATACGGAAGAACCCGCGAAACCAAGACGCCTGGCGTTTACAACGTTGTTTTTAGCTATGTGGAGGAAAAAGTAGGCATTTTTGCTGCTGAATCGGCGGTTCAGATTGCCCAGGCATTGGCCGACAATGTTCCCTACGACCTGCAGGCTGATCTGAAAAAAATGCGTGAGATCCGCGAGGATGTCCGCCTTGGGCCAAGCACCGGCAGTATTGTGGACGAAGCCGTGGCCAGGGACATCCCTTGGATCCGTTTGGGCTCAAATTCCCTTGTTCAGTTGGGTTATGGCGTGAACCAGATGCGCTTTCAGGCGACCATTACTTGCAAGACCAGCAGTATCGCCGTTGACATTGCTTGCAATAAAGAACAAACCAAACAAATGCTGGATGCTGCTTCTATTCCCGTTGCGAAAGGCGGGATCTGTGTGGATGAAGAAGATCTGGAAAACATCATCAAACGCATAGGCTACCCCGTGGTTTTAAAACCTCTGGACGGAAATCACGGAAAAGGGGTTTCCATCAACATCAATAAATACGAGGATGCAGTCGCCGGACTGGCTTTTGCACAAAAATATTCACGTAAAGTAATCGTCGAGAAATTTATAACGGGGTATGACTTCCGCATGCTGGTCATAGACAATAAACTGGTAGCAGCAGCTCAACGCGTGCCGGCAAATGTGATCGGGGATGGAAAACAAACGGTTCAGCAACTCATCGATGAAACGAACAGAGATCCTCGACGAGGGTACGGACACGAAAACGTACTGACGGAGATCACAGTCGACCGCGACACGATGGACCTGCTGGAAAAGAAGAATTATACTTTGGAAAGCGTTCCACCCGCTAAGGAAGTGGTTTATTTAAAATCAACTGCGAATTTAAGTACCGGCGGAACGTCCATCGACGTGACCGAAATGTTGCACCCTGAAAATATTTTCCTTGCTGAGAGAATTTCCCGTGTCATAGGATTGGATGTTTGCGGAATCGACATCATGGCAAAAAATTTAACGCAATCGCTGAAAGAAAATGGAGGCGTTATTTTGGAAGTGAACGCAGCACCAGGATTCCGCATGCACCTGGCGCCTTCAGAAGGGTTGCCCCGCAACGTGGCCGCTCCGGTGATAGACATGTTGTATCCTTTGGGAAAACCTTCACGCATTCCTATCATTGCAGTGACAGGGACAAATGGAAAAACAACCACCACGCGTTTGATCGCTCACATAGTAAAAAACAACGGATACAAAGTCGGCTTTACGACTTCCGACGGAATTTATGTTCAGAACCACATGCTCGAAAAGGGCGATACTACCGGACCTCTGAGCACGGAGTTTATTCTGAAAGATCCGACAGTGGAATTTGCAGTTCTCGAAACAGCACGAGGAGGAATCCTCCGTTCCGGTTTAGGATTCAGCCGCTGCGACATCGGGATCATCACCAACATTCAGGAAGATCATTTGGGCATCAGCGACATTCACGATCTGAAAGATCTTTCACGTGTGAAAGCAGTGGTAGTGAACAGCGTTAAAAAAGGTGGTTGGGCTGTATTGAATGCTGACGATGTGAACTGTGTGGAAATTGCGAAAGAAGTGGATTGCAAAGTGGCTTACTTCAGCATGAACGAACATTGCGACGTGATCGTGAATCACTGCCGCACAGGCGGAATTGCTGCGATCTATGAGAATGGATACATCACCATCAAAAAAGGCGACTGGAAGATGCGTGTTGAAAAAGCAACACACGTTCCTTTGACTTTGAACGGGAAAGCAAAATTCATGATAGCGAATGTGCTGGCAGCGACATTAGCAAGTTACTTGTGGGGATTCAAAACAGAGGACATCAAAACTTCTTTGGCAACCTTCATTCCGAGTGCTGCGCAAACTCCTGGCCGAATGAACATCTTCGACTTCAAGAAATTCAAAGTGATGATCGATTTTGCTCACAATCCTTCCGGCTATTTAGGCATCGAAGATTTCTTGCAAAGTATCCAGTCTCCACATAAAGTCGGAATCATTGCTGGAGTAGGCGATAGAAGAGATAGCGACATCAAGGATTGTGCAGTGATTGCAGCAAGAATGTTCGATCACATCATCATCCGTCAGGAAAAACATTTGCGCGGAAGAACCGAAGAAGAGATCATCAATTTAATTATCGAAGGAATTAAATCGGTGGATAAAGAAGTAACCTATGAGATCATTCCGAAAGAAACAGATGCCATTAAGCACGCGATTAATATTGCAAAGGATGGTAGTTTTATTACCGCATTAAGTGATGTGATCACAAATGCAATCGAAGTGGTACAGCAGCATTTGGATAAAGAAGGGGAGGAGTAATTTTAGTTAACAACCATGAGAAGATTCCATCTGATAATTTTGCAAATTCTCATGGGAGTTGCTTCCTACGGACAGGTCTACCATCCTTTGGTCCGGACAAATACGTTTTGGGACATCCTTCAAGGCGATGGTTCTCAAATTTGCAGTCTGAGCGGAGGAAATCAATACTTTTTTCAGGGAGATGATACTTTGATTATGGGACAAACATACCAGATCATCAGAGGGTATCCGATTGTCAATGTAAACCCTGGACCATATTGTCCTCCTTTTGCAGTCGACGGTTCTGTCTCAACTATCTGGGCTTTCATGCGCGAGGATACAACAGCAAAAAAAGTTTTTGTATTTGATCAGGGAAATAATTCTGATGCTTTGCTTTACGATTTTACTCTTATCGCGGGAGATACATTAAACTCTTATTATGCAGGACTAGGTCAAACGCTTGTTGTGGACAGTGTAGGAGACACAGTTCTTCTTGATGGGGCCATCAGAAAAATAGTCTATTTGAATAACGGTGAATTTTACATCGAAAGCATCGGAAGTTCACAAGGTCTTTGCTCTCCAATTATTCTGGGGACGGGAGTCTGGGGAATTCACGCTTGCGTCTCTGAGAATGATATCCAACTATGGGGAACCCAATGCTACGGTTATTTAGGAGTTTCAGAAATGTTCGCGGATTCTGCTTTCAGCGTGTTCCCAAATCCGACACAAAATTTTCTTCAGATCGAACGAAACGGTCGCTCAAATGGAATTTTGAAGATAATGGACTTAACAGGGAGATTAGTATTTGTTGAAGAAATATCTGAAAGCACAAAAAATATCGACATCTCGCAATTAGCATCCGATACTTACATCTATTCTTTTGAATCCGAAAATTCCGTTAAGATCACAGGAAAATTTGTGGTGATAAGATAATCTCTTATTCTTTTGCCTTCTTATATAGAGGAACTGTAGAACAAGGTTCACCATACATAATGCTCTTAGCTAAAGGGCGAAGCATACTAGTTATCTGAACGTAAGCCGATTTAGGAACAGGAAGATCTCCGCAGCCTTTAATGACTATCCTGGCGTCTTTGTATTCAGCAACATCCAATTTGTTCAAGATCTCTGAATAAAGAATCGTTTCCAAAGTTTCCAGATCTCCGAACACCACTTTCTTCGCCACCGGTTCCAATTGCGTTGCCAATAACATGTAAGCCCAAGTGGGAACAATTGCATCGGCAGAACAGATCAGCGCAACGTATTTTTCCTTGTATTTGCTCCAGTCTTCGTTCTTTATGAATTCACGGAAATCTTTTTCTTTCAAGATCAATCCCTGAAACAAAAGGTCTTTAATGTCGAACAAAAAGCGTTCTCCTTCGGGATAGAATGTTTCCAAGTCTATCGTTACCAATCCGCTTTGCGAAACTTTATTTATGATTTCTTCGCTCATTTTTTTGTTTTATCTCTTTTGCCATTCGACTACGCTCAGGCTGACGGGTTGTAAAATTACAATATAACAATTTTTTTAGTTTCAGTATAGGTCGCGGTTGAGAATTTACACCAGTAAGTTCCAGGTTTTAAAGAAGTCGTGTGGAGAAGCGTTTCGTGCTTTCCGGCATCCGTTTCTATCTTCGCTTCATGATTAACTACAATCTTGTTGTTGCTGTCGCAGAGCCTAATGTGCACATCTGTATTCTCTGCTAAATTATAGAAAATATTCACACATTTTTTCTCCGCACTGTAAATAGGATCAAAGGAATTCATGCTTCCGCCGATCTCCATGTTCTCGTCACCGTTCTTGTAGTCGACATAGGCGAAGTAGAAGAGAAACATTTCATCCTTGGCGCTTTCGCCCCAGGCAACATTCTTGATCGGACGATTGGGGTTACGGTAATTCTTTTCGGTATTGTCGTAAGTGACGTTGCAATAGATGATGCTTCCTTTCTCTAATTTGATGAACTTCTTATAACTGAAAAAATTCTGCCAATTGAAATCCCAGTCTTTGATACGGATCAGGTTTGTGGTGTCACCATTCGGATGCACGGCAAACACTTCCCATTTTTTACCCAGCCAGTGAGCATGAGGTGTAACGCTGATCAGACTGCAGTCGCCCACTACCTTGTATTGCGCGTGGAATGTTGGTTTGCTGTTCGCCTTTATGAAGAAAGGACCGTCTTTTATATCATTCGGACTGATCACCCAACCTTTTAAATAACGGTTGACCGGCGTTTTGCTGTAGTAGATGTTTACCGAAGTAGAATCCCATGCGTCTATCGGCGACGGGCCATAATGCATCTGCAGAAGCACTTTCGAATTTGGTAAAATATAGTTGCTGATGCCCTCAGGAAAAAATCTTGTTTTTTGTCCAGGGACCCAGCCGCTCCAATTTTCATAGGTCGGATAAAAACCAAACCCGGAATACTGGGAATAACCGTATCCTTCATCTCTCGCATCCAGTTTCTCTGCAAATTGTGTGGTGTCCAGTCCAAGAATAATGTGGTGAGCAATTTTCGGATTGCCCGGAACAATTTCAATGGCTGACACATTGTGACCTTCTTTTAAATTCGTCGGCAGGATAAAAACGCGGTATTCGTCATCGTTGTTTCCGGTATGACGGAAAGCTTCTTTCATCGACAAGGTCAGATCGGGTTTCTCCAATTGTGCGTCTTTCGGGAAAGACGGAAGGTCTGGTTCTGCGGCAAGGTCGCCCTTTGTCATTCCTGAGCTAATCCAGTTCTTTATGGATTCCATTTCTTTTTCGCTCAATACTCGTTCATCAATGAAGTGACTGTATTGTGTATCGGGCATCCAGGGCGGCATGAATTTGGATTTTGGATCCAAAGCCGCCATGGAGATCATACCAATATTTTTTTTAACCTCTTCATAGCTCGTGAATTGCAAAGGAGCAATGCCTCCTGCTCTGTGGCAAGAACTGCATTTGTTGTAGATGATGGGAGCAACGTTTTCGGTGAACGTGCTTTGTGCATTTACGAAAGCTGGAATAAAAAGGAGTATGAAGAAAAACTTTCGCATTTCTATTTTGTTGAACATTTTAATATCTGCAAATACAGGATCTCGAATTGCTCTTTTGTGATTGCTTTGTAACGCTCTTTGTAACGAACGGTCATTTTTCCATCAGGTCCGTAAAAAGCTTTATTCACAATAAGTCCTGCAAGGGAGAAGTAATTGTAAGCATCAATTTTTCCAACCGGGTTTT
>JBKJQG010000377.1:0-8410 GCA_046594925.1 Bacteroidia bacterium | reverse complement strand
CTGAATTTCAGAAGCTGAACGCAAAATCAGAATTCACTCGTCTCGAAAAAATGGCTTTGCTTTCCATTACCGATTGTCTGAAACAAAATTCCAACATCGACATCACCAGCAAAAAGTCACTCATCGTATTCTCCACAACCAAAGGAAACATCGATCTTTTGGAACCTTCGCAAACAGGTAAATTTGATAAAAAACGAGTTTACATCTGGGAAACAGCAAGAGTTATAGGAGAACATTTTAAGAATCCGAATAAACCCATCATTGTCTCCAACGCCTGTATTTCCGGAGTGTTGGCCATCATCCTCGCAAAACGTTTGTTAGAAGATAGCACTTACGACACCATCATAGTTTGCGGAGCAGATATCCTGACTCACTTTGTAGTCTCCGGTTTCCAGTCTTTCAAAGCGATCAGCAACGAAGTAGCAAAACCCTACGATGCAAAGCGCGACGGCATTTCCCTAGGAGAAGGTTGCGGTACTTTAGTTCTAAGCAACTCCATCTCCAAACTCCTTAGTCTCGACTCCCGACTAGTTGTGAAAGGAGGCGCCAGTTCCAACGATGCCAACCACATCTCAGGTCCGTCACGCACCGGAGATGGTTTGTTCCTAGCAATAGACAAAACATTAAAAGAATCAAATATCAAAGCAAGTGAAGTCGATTACATCTCCGGACACGGGACAGCAACGCTTTACAACGACGACATGGAATCATTGGCAGTGACAGATGCGGGACTCGCAAACGTTCCCATGAACAGCCTGAAAAGCTACTTCGGACATACCTTGGGTGCAGCAGGCGTCATCGAATCCATCATCGGATTGCATTCCATGCGGGAGAATACTTTGATCGGAACATTTAACCATACCCAGACGGGAACTGCGAAGCCCATCAACATTATCAAACAAACAGAAACAAAAAAAGTCAACAACTGTCTGAAAACAGCAGCAGGCTTTGGCGGCTGCAATGCAGCGGTATTCTTTCAAAAAATAAACAATTAATGGAAAGCAAGAATTACATCAGCGCTTATTGCTCCATTAAAAACGGAGAAATCAAAATCAACGGAGAACTCAGCTATTCCGATACTTCTTTTTCTTCCGTTGACTTCATAAAATCGGTTTACAAATATTATCAATTAAACTACCCAAAGTTTTACAAGATGGATCACCTATGCAAACTGGCATTTGTTGCTTCCGATCTTTTGCTGAAAAGTAACCCGATTACCTCAAAATACGCTCCTGAGGATATTTGCATAATAATCGCCAATTCGGCCTCTTCCCTTGAGGTGGATACGGAGCACCAAAACACGATTTCCGACAAAAACAACTACTTCCCTAGTCCTGCCGTATTTGTATACACTTTGCCCAATATCCTGATCGGGGAAATAGCCATAAGAAATTCCATAAAAGGAGAGAATACGTTCTTTATTTTTGATAAATTTGATGCTTCGTTCATGAGCAGTTATGCCAACTCCCTTTTGAACGGAAACAAAGCAAAATGTTGCATTGCCGGTTGGGTGGATTTTTATGAAGGTCAGTACGAAGCATTTTTATATACAGTAGAAAACGTACAAGGAAATTTGAACATCGGACACGAGTCAGAACAATTAGAAAAACTATACACAACTAAATAAAACAATTATGGACGCATTAATCGATCAGCTTAAAGGAGAAATCATTGAACAATTGAACTTAGAAGATCTTAAGAAAGAAGACATCGATGCCGATGCACCTCTTTTCGGAGAAGGACTGGGTTTGGATTCAATCGACGCATTGGAGCTGATAGTATTGTTGGAAAAGAACCACGGAATCAAAGTTGCGAATCCAGCTGATGGAAAGAAGATCTTTCAATCTATCCGTACGATGGCACAGTTTATCCAGGACAACAAGAAGTAAAAAGGTTATTCGTTAATAGTTAATTGTTAATCGGAATCTACCTTTAACCATTAACCATTAACAGTTTTCCACTAACCATGAGCGACAAGATTTACATTACCGGTATCGGAATGATCTCGGCCATTGGAAACAATGTGGCGGAATCGCTGGCTTCCCTTGAGGGGCTAAGATCCGGCATTGGCAGGCTCGACAATGTACGTTCGCGTCACAGGGACAATGCACCGGTGGGAGAAGTAAAATCCACCAACGAAGAACTCACTGCGATGGCGGGATTAAGACCCGAACAGCAAAGCACACGCACTGCCCTACTCGGATTGTTGGCTGCGCAGGAAGCTGTGAAATCTTCAGGCATCACCAACATGAAAGAATTCAGGACAGGGATTATTTCTGCGACCAGTGTCGGAGGAATGGGAATGACTGAAAATTTATGGATGGATTATCTGGATCCTGAAAAAAGCGGTGACTGGTTAAAATACATTGAAGCACACGAATGCGGCGACAGTACCGAATTCATAGCAGATCAACTGGGAGTAAAAGAGTATCTCTCAACCATTTCAACAGCCTGCTCCTCCTCCGCCAATTCCATCATGTTCGGAGCAAGATTAATCAAACACGGCTTGCTCGATCGTGTGATTGTGGGAGGAACAGACTCCATGGCACGCTTTACCATCAATGGTTTCATGACTCTGATGATCCTCGACAAAGAACAATGCAAACCTTTTGATGCGAACCGTCAGGGCCTGAACTTAGGAGAAGGTGCAGGATTCATAGTGATCGAATCGGAAGAAGCAGCAAAAGGAAAAGAAATTTTAGCGGAGCTTTCAGGTTATGGAAACTCCAACGATGCTTATCACCAAACAGCTTCCTCTCCCGACGGAGCAGGCGCTTACTTGGCGATGGAAAAAGCATTCAAGGTCAGCGGATTGAAACCAAGTGACATTGATTACATCAACGCACACGGAACCGGAACAGCCATCAATGATCTTTCGGAAGGAACAGCGATTGACAGATTGTTTTCCAAAAATGTTCCGAGCATCAGCTCTACAAAAGCTTTCACCGGACATACCTTAGGCGCTTGCGCGGCGATTGAAGCGGTATTCTCCATTTTGGCGATCCGCAACAACGAGATCTTCCCAAACATGAATTACAAAACTCAAATGGAAGAATTGAGTTTCAGACCTACTACGACTTTAGAGAAGGGTAAAAAGATAGATCATGTGCTCAGCAACTCTTTTGGGTTCGGCGGGAATACCTCTGCATTGATATTTTCACGACACAATAAATAAATTTTAGATTTTTTGAATTTTAGATTTTCAGATTTCGAGATCATAGGTAAAACAATGTAAGTAGTAAAGAAAAAAATATTGAATCGAAGTACAAAAACCCTATTCGCACTAAAAACAAACAACTCTAAAAATCTAAAACTCTAAAATTCTAAAACTCCCCAATGGAAGCATACATCAACGGCATAGGCATCATCTCACCTCAAAAAACATTTGGGACTGATGATTTTTTGTCGGATGTGATAGAGCACAATTCCAAAGCTCTCTATTCCATTGAACCATCTTACAAGGAATTCTTAAATCCTACGTTGGCCCGTCGAATGGCCCGTATCATCAAAATGAGCATTGCCGCTTCTACCGTTTGTTTCAGGGACGCAAAAGTGGAAATGCCAGATGCCATCATGACCGGAACAGCATTGGGATGTCTGGAAGACACCGAAAAGTTTCTTTGGGCGATCATTCACGATGATGAGCAATTCCTCACTCCTACCGCATTTATTCAGTCGACACACAACACCGTTAGCGCGCAGATTGCTTTGCAGCTGAAGTGCATGAATTATAACTTCACGTATGTTCACAAAGGTTTTTCCTTTGAAAGCGCAGTACTCGATGCTTTGATGACGCTCGCTGAAGGAGAAGCAAAGAATATTTTAGTAGGGGGTCACGATGAAATGACCGACAAGTACTACCGTGTCGCCGACCGCATCGGTTATTGGAAAACCGGAGACGCCGTTCCCACGATGGAACTTGTCAACAGCAAAACACCAGGAAGCATTGCAGGCGAAGGCGCTGCTTTCTTCATTCTGAGCAGCGAAAAGTCGGAAACGTCTTATGCTAAACTCAGAGCAATAAAGACCATTTACAAACCGGAGAACGATCAGGAGATCGAAATGAAAGTATCGGAATTGCTTGCTTCAAAAGGTTTGACGCCAAATGACATTGATGTGGTTGTATACGGAAATAACGGAGATTCGCGCTTCGACAAAGTCTACACTCACCTGCAAAACAACTTATTCAAGAACAGCACTTCGGTTTATTTTAAACATCTCTGCGGAGAATACCAGACTGCAGGAAGTTTCGCTACCTGGGTGGCCGCAAAGATTATCAAAACACAAAGCATCCCGTCGGTTCTTCTGATCGGAGAAAACAAGACCAAGCAGATCAAGAATGTGCTTATCTACAATACATTCCTGGATGCCGACCATTCTGTGTATTTACTTTCACAATGCTGAAATTTAAATTAGTCAGTCTTATTTTCATTGTTGAATGTATTGCAGTTGCAGTGCTCCACTATACCATGGACATCAGCCTCTGGTGGTTCCTTTTGCCGCTACTCAGCTACAAAGCTTTGATCATTCAAGGTTCCGCCAACATCCAATCCAATTTTTTTGTCGACGCATTCTCGAGTGCTGATACCAAAGAAAAGCAGATAGCCATTTCTTTCGACGACGGACCGAATCCCGAATTCACTCCAAAAGTATTGTCCGTGTTGGCCGAATACAATGTGCCTGCAACCTTTTTTGTGATCGGAAAGAACATTCGTGGAAACGAAAGTTTGATCAAAAAAGCAGACGCAGCCGGGCACATCATTGGAAATCACACATTCTCTCATTCGTTTTTCATTGATTTTAAAAGTAAAGCAGGTTTCATCGATGAATTGAATAGCACATCCGATGCGATCTACGACATCATTAAAAAAAGAATGAAACTCTTCCGTCCGCCCTACGGAGTAACCACTCCCAATATCGCGCGTGCTTCAAAAGCCTTGAATTATCAAGTCATTGGCTGGAACATCCGCTCTTTGGATACTACAAACGACACAGAAGAAAAAATCGCAAAACGTGTGATCTCACAGATTAAGCCGGGTGCTGTCATCCTCTTTCACGATACCTCTGAAAAAACAGCCCAGGTATTGAAACAAACACTTAATTTTGCAAAGGAAAATGGCTTCAAAATTGTAAGCACGGAGGAGCTTTTGGGGGTTCAAGCTTACGACTAAGAGTAATACGGTGATGAAGTGATGGAGTGATGAAGTGATGGGGTGATGGAGGGATGGAGTAATTAAACAATCAGACAATGAAAAATTTACTTTTGTGGATAGGGGTTTTTGTGAGCAGTTCTGCTTTTGCGCAGGTTCCTGCGGGTTATAAGCCTGTTAAGGATACGGCCGCTTTCAAACAAAAAATGGAAGCTCAATCGAAACTCATCACCACGCTGGAAAGTGACTTTACTCAGGAAAAATATCTGAGTGTGATGTCGGAAAAGATCATCAGCAAAGGACATTTTCATTTCAAGAAAGTGAACATGCTGCGCTGGGAATACAGCGAACCCTACACATACCTCATTGCAATCAACAAGGATAAGATGTTCATCAAGGACAACGGAAAAGTGAGCAAATACGACATCAACTCTAACAAGATGTTCAAAAGCATCAACGAAATGATGGTGAATACAGTTCAGGGAAACCTTTTGGGCAATAAGGATTACAAAGCAAAATTTTACGAGAACGAAAAATTTTACTTGCTTGAATTAAGCCCACTTCAAAAAGGAGCCAAAGATTTTTTAAAAGTGATACAACTCTACATCAATAAAACCGATTACGCGGTCGACAAAGTAAAAATGATCGAACCTAGTGATGATTACACCAGCATCGATTTCACAAACCGGAAAACCAACCAGCCGATAGGGGATGAAAAATTTATTATTAAGTAGTCTCCTTCTTCTTCTATTCAGTAGCTGTCATTTCGGGCATTATGGCCGCTTAAACGAAATTCAACACGCTTATGCAACCACTCCCGCTCCCATCTTCGGCGACAATTTCAACTCTTTTCTTTTCAAGACCAACATCCTTGTGTACGGAAAAGAATACAGCGGTCTGCTAGTCACCAAACAAATGTCGCCTCAGGATTATCGGGTCATTTTCACGACCGAACTGGGAATGAAACTCTTTGATTTTGAATTCAAGGACACGGCATTCACCCTGCATTATTGTGTTCCCCAATTCAACAAACCAAAACTCCTGAAAGTGATTCAGAAGGACATACAAACCTTGCTGATGAACGATATCACCAAAAAGACCTTTGCCTATTATGCAGATCCCGATACCCTCTTTTACGTTCACAAACTGCAGGAGGAAAAGTCAGCCAACTACTATTTCACTGAAAAAAGCAGTGCCCACCTTGTAAAAATCGAGCATGCTAAAAAAAGACGAAAAAAGACTACCTTTACGCTCTCCAAATATGAAAACAATTTTCCGGGAAATATTTTGATCCAACATCACGATATCAAACTAAAAATTGAATTAAATTTGTTGAGGAAATAATTTTCTTTTGACTTTTGACTTAAAAACTTTTGACTTAAAATGCTACTCAACGATTTTTTTAAAATAACAGACGTTCAAAATGGTGAGAAATACACGGTCAGCATTGAAATGAACCCGAAACACGACATTTACAACGGGCATTTCCCGGGCAATCCCATCACTCCAGGCGTTTGTCTGACTCAAATGGTCAAGGAAACCGTGGAGCATATCACCAAAAAGAAACTTCAAATGGTAAAAGGTGATAATCTGAAATTCACAGCCATTTTAAATCCCGAAGTGAACCGACACGTGACGATGAGTATAAGCATCAAAGAGAAAGAGGACGGGCTTTTTCAGGCAGACAGCGTTATTTCGGCAGAATCCACCAATTTCTTCACATTCAAAGGTCATTTCAAGGAGATCTAAGCTCAAAAACCGTCTTTTTCCTTCCCCGAAAGCCAATAAAAATGCTATTTTTGTAACTATAGAACTTGCCTCAGATGAGGCAATTTTTTTGCCTAAAAAGCTAAGTATTTATGTCGGTTATTGTTGATTACGAGTTATATAAGAATAAAATGAAAGCACTCAATTGTTGTGTGATCATTCCTACTTACAACAACCGCCAGACCATTTCCACTGTCATTAACGACGTCCTGAAATTCTGCACCGATATCATTGTGGTAAATGACGGAGCCACGGACGACACTCCCGAACTTTTAAAAGCATTCAGCAACATCCAGGTCATTTCTTATTTCCCAAACAGAGGCAAAGGCATCGCTTTGCGCACAGGGATTAAAGCCGCACAGGACAAAGGCTATCGTTATGCCATCACGATCGACAGTGACGGGCAGCATTTTGCTGATGACATTCCTGTTTTCCTCGACAAGATTGAAGAGCAACCCGACTCCTTGCTGATCGGCGCTCGCAACCTGAATCAGGAGAACATGCCTAAGAAGAATACGTTCGGAAATAAATTCTCTAACTTTTGGTTCATGCTGTTCACTGGCATTAACCTTCCGGATACGCAGTCGGGATACCGCCTCTACCCTATTCAGAAGATGAAAGGCGCACGTTACTTTACTTCAAAATATGAATTTGAAATTGAAGTTAGCGTAAAAGCGGCCTGGCGTGGAATCACTGTATTGCCCGTTCCCATTAAAGTTTTTTATGCAGAAGGTGATAAACGCGTCAGCCATTTCCGTCCCGGAAAAGATTTTACGCGCATCAGTCTTCTTAACGCTTATCTTTTCTTTCCGGCCATCTTGTGGTACAAACCCATCCGCATCATCAAGCATTTGAGTTTTAAGAACATCAAGGCCGTTGTTAAAAAATATTTCCTCGACACGAACGAGTCCGTCATGCGCAAATCGGTGGGCGTAGCTTTCGGCGTGTTTATGGGCATAGTTCCGATCTGGGGATTTCAGTTCGTCAGCGCCCTGGTACTCGCCCATTTTATGAAACTGAACAAAGCAATAGTCGGCCTGGCCGCTCAAATCAGCGTACCACCCATGATCCCACTTTTACTTTTCGGCAGCCTTCGAACCGGACAATGGATCCTGGGAAGAGACATGAGTGAGACCATCGAAACCAATCAACTGACTTTAGACACGACCAAACAACTTTTGAAAGAATATCTGTTCAGCGGAAAAGTACTGCAGCATTTGTATGAATACCTGCTGGGAAGTATGGTGTTTGCTGTGGTGATGGCGATTGTGTTCGGACTGCTGACGTACGTTATTTTAAAGTTGACGACGAAAGTGCCAGTAGAGAGCAGACAATAGGCAATTAAGAGCAGTTGGCAATTTGAAAAGAATAGGCAATAGGCAATTTGAAGACAATAGGCAATAGGCAATTTGAAAAGAATAGGCAATAGGCAATTTGAAAAGAATAGACAATAGGCAATTAAAAAAATAGGTGATAGGCAATTTGAAAAGAAT
>JBKJQG010000171.1:0-14039 GCA_046594925.1 Bacteroidia bacterium | reverse complement strand
GATCTTTATCAAAAATTTGTTATTTTATCACTCCGAGCTCTTTCCCCACCTTTTCAAAAGCAGCCAAAGCCTTATCCAGGTGTTCTTTTTCGTGAGCAGCGGAAAGCTGAACACGGATGCGCGCTTTATCCTTCGGAACAACCGGATAAAAGAAGCCGATTACATAAATGCCTTCGTCGAGTAGTTTAGCAGCAAAAGTTTGTGCAAGTTTGGCATCGTATAACATCACAGGAACGATAGCCGAATCTCCTTCCTTAATTTCAAGACCAACCTTTTTTATTCCTTGTTTGAAGTAATTGACATTCGATTCCAGCTTGTCGCGCAAAGCAGTAGATTCACTTAACAGATCCAATACGGCGATGGAAGCACCCACAATGTGAGGGGCTAAAGAGTTACTGAATAAATACGGACGGGAGCGTTGACGCAACATCTCAATCACTTCTTTTTTGCCAGAAGTAAATCCACCCATGGCACCGCCCAATGCTTTACCTAAAGTTCCTGTTACAATGTCTACGCGGTGCATCACGTTCTTCAATTCTATCGTTCCTCTCCCCGTCTTGCCAATAAATCCACTCGCGTGACTTTCATCTACCATTACCATTGCATCATATTTATCAGCTAAGTCACAGATCTTATCCAAAGGAGCAACAAATCCGTCCATTGAGAAAACCCCGTCTGTCACAATCAAACGGAAGCGTTGTTTTTGAGCAGCCTTTAACTGTTCCTCCAGATCTGCCATGTCGCAGTTCTTATAACGATAACGCTGAGCCTTGCACAAACGCACGCCGTCAATAATGGACGCATGATTCAATTCGTCGGAAATGATCGCATCTTCTTCTCCCATCAAAGGCTCAAAAACTCCGCCATTAGCGTCAAAGCAAGCTGCATATAATATAGTGTCTTCTTGTCCTACGAACTTTGAAAGCTTTTGCTCCAACTCTTTGTGAATGTCCTGTGTCCCGCAGATGAAACGCACACTGCTCATCCCGTATCCGTGACGATCCAATGTTTTATGAGCCGCTTCAACAACTTTCGGATGAGAGGACAATCCCAGATAATTGTTTGCGCAAAAAATGATCACATCTTTTCCATTTACTTTCACAACGGCTCCTTGCTCGGATGTGATGATGCGCTCACGCTTGAACAAACCTGATTCGTCGATGTTTTTTAGTTCTGTTTGAAGATGATCTTTGAATTTTCCTAACATGGTATATAAATGTTAAATGTATAATGTGAGATGGAAGATGGCTGCTGTAAAATTTATTTTTCTAAAACTGTTTTCAGGTTGATGAGGCATTTTTTAAAGTCTTTCATCATTTTACCTTTCATTAATGGGAAAATGAGGTTGAAAGGGCGGGGTGCATTTCCGTACATCGCCATTACCACTTTTGTTTTATTGCCTTCTACAATTGATGTAGTATAATATACAGCATTGGTTAATTTAAATGGCTTTTCGAAACGCATCTCGTTATCAATACGTTCGCCTACGGTAATTTTCTTGATTTCCTGTGCGCCCTTCCCTGCTTTCTTTCCTTCCCATGCTTCAATAAAACCAACTGTGCCATCTGTTCCGGTAAGTACCCGCTTCATATCCGGATCCATTTTCGCCCAAACATTCCAATTGTCTTGGTTTTTTATAAATCTCAAATAGTCGAAAACTTCATCTTTGGGTTTATTAATGATAACTTCCGCTTTGTGTTCAAAAGCCGTTTTTACCACAAAGGTCAAAAAAGCGATTAATCCTATAATGCACGCAATAATGTCCAATGCGATCATGATTCATATATTAGAAGTGAGATATACGATTTTAGGCTGAAGAACAAAATTAACAAATTCGGCTTAACTGCAGCTGTTTTTTTGATTTTTGTCGGACTAATATTTCGGTTAACTTTGAGTATTAAAACTGAACGTATAGTATGAAAAAAATAATGTTGTTAGGCTCAGGGGAACTGGGAAAAGAATTCGTGATAGCAGTAAAAAGACTGGGGCAACATGTGATTGCTGTTGACTCCTACAACGATGCACCCGCACAACAAGTAGCCGACGAAAGAGAAGTGATCAACATGCTGGACGGGGCAGAACTCGACCGCATAGTAGCGAAACATAAACCCGATTTGATCGTTCCCGAGATTGAGGCGATACGCACCGAACGTTTCTATGATTATGAAAAGCAAGGAATAACCGTTGTCCCCAGCGCAAAAGCAGCCAATTTTACAATGAACCGAAAAGCCATCCGTGACCTTGCTGCAAAAGAATTAAAATTGAAGACGGCGAAATACGAATATGCCAATAGTTTTGAGGAATTAACAGCTGCTGTGAAGATTGTTGGAATGCCATGTGTTGTAAAACCATTGATGAGTTCATCGGGAAAAGGACAAAGCGTGATCAAGACCGAGGCCGACATCCAGAAAGCCTGGGACTATGCACAAGCAGGAAAACGGGGAGACTACAGCGAAGTGATCGCAGAAGCTTTTGTAAAATTCAATTCGGAAATAACTTTGCTGACAGTAACTCAAAAAAATGGAAACACTTTATTTTGTCCTCCGATAGGTCACCGACAGGAACGCGGCGACTACCAGGAAAGCTGGCAACCTGCTGAAATAAAACCTGAACATCTAAAAGAAGCCCAACACATGGCCGCAGAAGTGACAAAAGCTTTGAGCGGAGCAGGACTCTGGGGCGTAGAATTTTTTCTGGCGGATGATGGCGTTTACTTTTCAGAATTATCGCCCCGTCCGCACGACACCGGAATGGTTACTTTAGCAGGAACTCAGAATTTTTCTGAATTTGAATTGCATGCGAGAGCCATTTTAGGATTACCCATTTCGGAGATCACGTTAGAACGTGTGGGAGCAAGTGCGGTTGTGCTGGCAGATAAAGAAGGAACAAATCCATCTTTCAGCGGTCTTGAAAAAGCGATGAATCATCCACAAAGTGATGTTCGCATTTTTGGAAAACCGGTCACCCGCCCCTATAGAAGAATGGCTGTAGCTTTGACATACGATAAGCTAGGGACTGATGTCAACAAAGTGAAAGAGAAGGCAATGAGCATTGCGGCCGAGATCAAAGTGAATCCATTGAATTAAGACCCCACCCCTAGCCCCTCTCCAAAAGGGGAGAGGGGAACAGATTTCGACTTCGCAAACTGAATTGCTTTTCAAATATAATTTAGTACCTTTCAACAGATATATGCAAAAACCATGGAAAAAGAGTTGACATTAGAAGAAATTCAGAATTTCAAAGGAAAATATCCAAAACAATTGTGGTTCTTGTTTTTGGTGGAAATGTGGGAACGTTTCTGTTTCTATGGAATGCGTGGCGTATTGACCATCTTCATGGCCGATCAGATCCTTGGTTTGTCACTTCCAGATAAAGATGCGAATTTAAAATATGGGGCCATCCAAGCTTTTGTCTATGCCTTTACTTTCATCGGCGGAATTTTTGCAGATAAATTTTTGGGGTTTAAGAAATCACTTCTGTTTGGCGGCTTGGTAATGATAGCAGGAAACATCATCATTGCTGCTTCCCCTCAGGAATTTTTCTATTTAGGAATTACGCTTTCCATCATCGGAACAGGTTTCTTCAAACCGAACATATCCTCGATGGTTGGTGAATTATATAAAGAAGGCGATCCGAGAAGAGATGCCGGTTTCGGGCTATTCTATTCCGGGATCAACATCGGTGCTCTATTGGGCGGGGCAGTTTGTGTCTATTTAGGAACGAGCAAAGATTACGGCTGGAGCTATGCATTCCTTTCAGCAGCTGTGGTGATGGCTTTAGGATTGATCACGTTCTTGCTGACAAAAAAATCATTGGGTCCGATCGGAAATTCCCCTCTGTTGAGTTTGCCTGCAAACAAAAGAATAACCAAAGAGATCATCGTCTACGTTGGAGCATTGCTTAGTATTCCTTTGATCTTCATCATGATCAAGAACACCGACTACACGGATTATTTCATGTATTCGATCGGACCATTGGCTTGTTTGTATTTCATTTATGAAACAATAAAAGAGGGCGATGCGAAAGCGCAAAAGAAATTGCTCGCTGCTTTTGTATTTATTTTGTTCTCCATCATTTTCTGGGCATTCTTCGAACAAAGCGGAGGCTCACTTGCGCTCTTCGCACAGGACAACCTCCACAGTGACCTGCTGGGTGTTGACATCAACCCCAACATCGTAAACAATACTTCTAACTCTCTCTTCGTCATTATCTTCAGTCCTATCCTAGGTTTGATTTGGTTGGCTATGGCAAAAAAGAAAATTGAACCCAACACTGTCATAAAATTCGGAATAGGATTCTTGTTCCTGGCTGCAGCGTTCTACCTGTTCTATTACACCAAATTTTTTGCTGATGAAAACGGGAAAACCTCTTTGAATGCATTCACGCTTGCTTACCTGGTTATTACTTTTGGTGAGCTGGCTCTTTCTCCTATTGGATTATCCATCATGACCAAGCTTTCGCCAAAACGTTTGTCCGGCATGATGATGGGCTTTTGGTTCCTCGCCAGTGCTTATGGGCAATACGCTGCGGGCTTGCTGGGAGCCGGAATGTCGAGCCCCGATGAAAATGCCACCTTAACAACGAAATTGCAACTCTATACAGATGGCTACCAACAATTGGCGATCTACGCATTGGTCGCCGGCATCATTTTGATAGCCATATCTCCACTGATCCGTAAATTGATGCAAGAGGTAAAATAATTTTGCCGACTCCAATTGACATACTTCAATTCTTAAAACTTTCGGAAACACATCCGGTGTTGGATGTGCGTACCCCCGCGGAGTTTGAACAGGGACATATTCCCGGAGCATTCAACCTTCCTCTATTTACAAACGAAGAACGAGCCATAGTAGGAACACTTTACAAACAAGAAGGAAAACAACCAGCTGTTCTGAAAGGACTGGAGATCGTTGGCCCAAAATTGCATGCATATGTTCAGGAAGCGATCCGGCTGAATGTGAACGGAACTTTTCTCGTGCACTGTTGGCGAGGAGGAATGCGCAGTTCCAGCATGGCTTGGTTCGTGGAGACATACGGATTCAAATGTTTAACACTCAAGGGTGGATATAAAAATTACAGAAAACAAGTACTCTCAAGCTTCAACGACAAAAAGAACATTGTCGTATTGGGTGGAAGAACCGGCAGCGGAAAAACTTTGATTCTTCAGGAACTTCAAAAACAGGATGAACAGATCGTCGATCTCGAAAAGATAGCCCACCACAAAGGCTCCTCTTTCGGAGCACTCGGAGAAACGAAAATATCACAGGAACAATTTGAGAACGATCTGGCTTTTAATTTTTCAAAGACCGATCCTGCAAAAAAATGCTGGGTAGAAAATGAAAGCCGGATGATTGGAAAGAGCGTCCTTCCTATAGGTTTATGGGAACAGATGTGTAAAGCAATGGTCGTTTCAGTTGATTTGCCGGCGGAGGAACGCATCCGTCATTTGGTGAATGAATACGGAAAATTCAGCACAGAAGAATTGATTGAAGCTACTGAAAGGATTTCCAGAAAACTGGGCGGGCAGCATGTCAAACGAGCCGTTGAAGCACTGCGCGAAGGAGATCACCGGACAGCTTTTGAGATCTGTCTGGTCTATTACGACAAAACATACAAATACGGGGAAGAAAATAGAGAAAAAGAAAAAATAATTCACTGCGAATTTGAAAAGTTGAATCCTGAAGAGATCGCGAAAGAAATTAAAAAGTATGGAAGACATTAAGCTAACCCAGTATTCTCACGGAGCAGGTTGCGGCTGCAAGATTGCGCCACACGTTCTGGAACAAATCCTAAAATCCGATTTTGCGGCACCTTCAGACAAAAAACTGATCGTTGGAAATAGTTCTAAAGATGATGCAGCAGTATACGACATCGGGAACGGACAAGCACTCATTAGTACCACTGATTTTTTTACACCCATTGTCGATGATGCAAGCGAGTTCGGAAAAATTGCTTCAGCAAATGCCATCAGCGACGTATATGCGATGGGTGGGAAACCAATTTTAGCAATTGCCATCTTAGGCTGGCCTATCAATAAACTTTCGGTCGAACTGGCTCAAAAGGTTATTGATGGAGCAAGAATGATCTGTGCCGAAGCAGGAATCGTTTTGGCTGGCGGACACAGCATCGACAGTCCAGAACCTATTTTTGGACTTGCGGTAAGCGGTATGTTGGATTTGAAAAATTTGAAACAGAACAACACTGCCAAAGAAGGCGACCTTCTTTATCTGACAAAAAAGATCGGTGTCGGCATATTGACGACGGCTGAGAAAAAAGGATTACTGAAAGAAGAACACATCGGCATTGCCGCAAAGCAAATGATTCAACTCAACAAAGCAGGAGAGAAATTCGGGCAACTGAGCTACGTGACAGCCATGACCGACGTCACCGGATTTGGACTGCTGGGTCACTTGATTGAAATGGCTGAAGGAGCTGAACTGTCGGCGGAGATAGAGTATTCGAAAGTTCCTTTACTGGATGGACTGGACTTTTATACTTCACAAATGTGTGTGCCCGACAACAGCTTTAGAAACTGGAGTAGCTACGACCCCAAAGTTTCAGGAATAACCGGAGCCTCGCTTTTGACATTGTGTGACCCTCAAACTAACGGAGGACTTTTGGTCTCCATCGCGCCCGATTGCCAAAGTGAATTCGAAAAACTGTTAAAGGCGGAAGGACTTGCTGATTTTGCAAGACCCATTGGCAAGATGAAAAAGAGAGAAGAGAAAGTGATCAGCCTAGTATAGGTCCTGAGTCTCGATTAGATCAAGCACCTCATCGGGGTTTACTTTTTTGATCTTTTTGGCCGGCACAGGAATATCTCCGTTTCCGATTCCTGTGTTATTATCTCCCGGATCAAGGGTATTGTTCAGATCTTTTGCATCATACATCAGACTATTGTTATAGGTCGATCTGGTCCTTCCGAAACGGAGTACCAATCCGAAATTCACATAGATACTCCCTTTGATATCTTCAGCATAATATCTTTTGTAAGTTGAGTTGTTATCCCTTCCCCCGGTGGTCGGATAAAACGCAATTTTGTTTCTTGTCGTGAACCCGGTGCTCAGGTATAAATTAAAAAAGTGGGATGGTTGAACATCCAATCTTACCCCTGACAAAAATTCGTAACGCCCGAAATACAACTTATCATTTTCATTGACGTTCCCGATTTTCAAAGAATCCACTGTGTTTCCAAAAGTATAAAAGCCTCCCTGAGGCTTAGTGTAAAGGCTGGTGCGCACATACTTTCCAAGCGGAACGGTGAACGTTACACCTCTGGGAAATTGAACACTAAAATTAGTTTTGTCGAGTCTTCCAACCCGAATCCCAATGTAAGGCAGGTTGTAGCGATTGCCCCACAAAAAGGAACGGGTATACCCTACACGGAAACTAAAATTGTCAGCAACTGCACAATTGTAAAGAACCGTGGAAGCCAGACGGTACGTTTTTGTGTAATCAAATCCTTTGTCCTCCGTAACAAAAGGAGAGAGCTCAACAAAGAAAATACTTTTTTTTCCATTGCTATAAAATCCCCTGCAGCCTAGTGAAAATTTCGAGAATCGGTGCTTGCTAATCCCTTCGAATTTCACATCCAGAGTATTGAGGCTCCCTGTAAAAAGCAAATTAAGCGTAGAGATCTTTGTGCTGTCCTTGCTGTGAATGTCGCGGGTAACCATCGGGAAGTTAAAGCCTAAGGTCGATTGACTCAATTGATAGGACTCGAGTAGCTTGGAGATTTTGTTGACCGTGTCCAATTCTCTTTTTCCCGTAGAATAATAATCGAAGTAGATCGTCTTATTGAAGTAGTGTTTGGCGGGTTTTACTTTTTTTATTGAGTCGCCGGCAATAAATGCTGAAAGCTTTGTAACGATCATTACAAAGCTTATCAGAAAAAACATATGTTTGTTTGCCTTCACCACACCGCTCAATTTTCTTTCACAATTTTGATCAATTCCTTTTTGAAATCCTCCTCGGCCCTGCGGACGGCTGATACCTTCTTGACTGGCAGCACCTTTTTGAATTTTTCGTAATACTCTTTGTAAAGTTCAAATTCCCTTTGCTTCAGGTTTAACTCTGCTGCGAGATAAGCTTCCGCTTCTTTGTCAGTTCCAAACTCATAATTCGTTTTCGCGTTGTATTGCAGCTTAAATGTTTTTCTGCCTGCTTCCAATTTGTCGCTCATTTCATTGTAAAGCGGCCAAAATGCTTGTGCCTCTTGAGCCGTAAAATGCACTTTTTTAGAAATAAAAGCAGCACGTAACGCATCTATCTTGTCCTTCTTATCCCCTTGCGCAAACGCACCGTTGATAAGAAAGACCAATACAAGTGTATGAAAAATATATTTAAAGTTCCGCTTCATTAATTCTTATCCGTATTTAAAGAATCTCCTGTTTTTTCTTCTTCCGACAATTGTTGATCCAAGGCCTCCTCATCTACCATTTCATATAAACTCTCTTCATCAAAGTCCTGGATGTTTTTTTCATTCAAGATCTCATTCTTTTCAAGACAGGCCAAGGTTAAGCAATCTCCATTCAGTTCTTTCGCATCTTGCTTGTTGAAATACCAGATCGCAGAAATTCCGACAATCAAGATCAAGCTGGCCGCAATTGCCATTTGCGGGCGGAAGAGTGTGCTTGTGATTTGCATAAAAATGCTCAGCGACGGTGTGTGAATCTTTTCTTCTACAGTATCGGTGCTGGTCTCAAAATAAGTCTGGGAAACCTTGAAGCTGTTTTTCTTCGGAATGGATGACAGAACGGAGAACTCCTTCAATTCAGACTCCAACTCAAATTTGTCGAGTAGCTGTCTTTCTGTTTCATTGAAATAGTTTGCCGGCACTTTCAAGACAGACTTCGGTCTTTTTGCCAATTGAGGGAACGTCGACAATTCATAAGCATGTTCCAGCCGGTTCGTCAGAGAACTGAAATAATCAGCTGGAACTTTGAAGTTTTGTTTTCTGTCACCGGTAAGTACGCTGTAGTTCTTTAATTCTTGTTCGTGTTCGATCCTGTTCAGGATGCGCGCTGAAAGAGAATTGAAATAACCTCGCGGAAGCACAAAAGCAGTCTTCCGGTTATTCCCCGGTAGAAAGTGTTCTTCATTAAAGTTATCGCAATTATCTTCCATTTTATTTCTCAGTGATTTACCAGTAATTCTTCTATTTTCTTTGCCGCAATGTGATAAGAGGACTTTAAAGCTCCGACCGATGTTTCCAGAATCTCAGACATTTCCTCATATGGCGTCTCATCATAGTAACGCATATTAAAAACGATGCGTTGTTTTTCAGGTAATGTGAGAATTGCTTTTTGCAGCTTCAACTGGATCTCATCCCCTTCAAAATACACGTCCGATGAAAGTGAATTGCTCAATTGGTATTCGATCGGGTGAATGGAAGTGACGTTCGTTCGTTTTGTTCTCAGAAAAGAGATCGACTCGTTGGTTCCGATCCTGAACAACCAGGTATAGATTTTTGAATCGCCTTTAAAATTTTCCATTCCTTTCCAAGCTTTTATAAATGTGTTCTGCAAAACATCATCTGCGTCATCGTGATCAATTACAATTTTCCGGATGTGCCAGTACAATCTCTCCTGATATTGTTTGATCATGAAATGTATGGACATATTCCGCGATTGCTCGTTCTGAAATAGCGCTATGATTTCCTGATCTGAATACTGCTGCATCACCTGTATTTGTGCTTAGACGTGGTAAAAATGCTAAAGTTTAAAAGGCAAGGTTTCGACTCAACTTGCTGATTACCTTACTCTTACTTAAATGCTGCCTGAATGGTGTCTATAACATCTTTGATCTCCGCTTCGGTGTTGTATTTCCCGATGCTGAAGCGGATAGAACTGTAAGAGTCCTCGTCGCTCAATCCCATAGCCCTTAAAACGTGAGAAGGTTCCGCCACTGCTGAAGTGCAAGCTGAGCCCATTGCCACCGCGATGTTGGGAATTTTTTTGATGAGTGTTTCTGAGCGGATTCCTTGAAAACAAATGTTGGTGGTGTTGAACAAACGTTCCTTGGTACTGCCGTTAATAACGGTATTCGGACGATCACACATGAATTGCTCGAGACGGGTTCTCAACTTCGAAATTCTCACGGCATCGTCCCACATTTCCAGTTTTGCCAGTTCGCAGGCTTTTCCCAAACCGACAACACCAGTAACATTCAGCGTTCCGGAGCGCAGGCCCCGTTCATGTCCCCCTCCATCCAGCTGCGGAAACAAGCTCACACGCGGGTCTTTCCTTCTTACATACAACGCTCCTACTCCTTTCGGGCCGTAGAACTTATGTGCGCTGATGCACATCAGGTCAATGTGCTCCTCCTGAACGTCGAGATTTATTTTTCCTACGGCTTGTGTGGCATCGCAGAACAAAATACTGTTGTTTGCATGTACCAAGGCGGCTATCTCATGCATGGGCTGGATCACTCCTGTCTCGTTATTTGCGTACATTACCGCGACAAGAATGGTATCAGGACGAAGTACATTTTTTAATTCTTCTGTGTCGATCAATCCTTCGCGGTCCACATTCAGGTAAGTGATCTCGGCGCCTCTCTTCTCGAGTGCAGCACAAGTATCCAACACCGCTTTATGTTCTGTCTTAACCGTGATGATGTGTTTTCCTTTTGTCTGGTAATTTTCCCAAACGCCTTTTAATGCAAGGTTGATGGCTTCTGTAGAGCCGGATGTAAAAACGATCTCTTGTTCCAGGCAATTAATCAAACCGGCAACCTGTTCGCGGGCGACTTTCACGGCTTCTTCCGCTATCCAGCCAAAAGCATGGGTACGACTAGATGCATTCCCAAATTTTTCTGTGAAATATGGAAGCATGGCCTCAAGCACTCGTTTGTCGACAGGTGTTGTGGCATTATAATCTAAATATACAGGAGTTTTCACCTAGTAAAAGTAAGGAAATACTGCTTTCTCCTCCCCTTTAAAATACATTATTTTCGGGCAAAAAGCCCGCTATTTAGAATTATTCTTAACTTTGTGACCACTAAAATGACTGCCTTAAAAGCCATAGAAAAATTGAGTCTCGACATTCAGAAAATACGTGCCGATTTTCCGATACTTTCACGCAAAGTAAACGGAAAACCGCTCATTTATTTCGACAATGGAGCCACGACTCAAAAACCGAAAGCGGTAATCGATGCACTTGATAATTATTACCAAAATCAAAATGCAAACATCCATCGCGGGGTTCACACCTTGAGCCAGGAAGTTACGGTCGCCTATGAAAATGCGCGCTCCACTGTTCAAAAACATTTGAATGCAGAGCACGCACACGAGATCATTTTCACAAGAGGAACCAGCGATTCTATTAATCTGGTGGCGAGCTCATTTGGAAAAAAATTCATTTCCAAAGGTGATGAGATCCTGATCTCAGCCATGGAACACCATTCCAACATTCTTCCCTGGCAACAGGTCTGCGAGGAAAAAGGTGCCACACTGAAAGTGATCCCGATAAATGAGAAGGGAGAACTTATCATTTCAGAATACAAACGTTTGCTGACTGACAAAACCAAGATCGTTGCCGTAACACACATTTCCAACACGTTGGGAACGATCAATCCGATAGAAGAGATTGTTGCCCTTGCACACGTAAAGAACATTCCCGTCCTGGTAGACGGAGCACAATCTGTTCCTCACATCAAAGTTGATCTTAGAATTCTGAACGCGGATTTTTATGTCTTCAGCGCTCACAAAGTGTTCGGACCAACCGGAGTGGGCATTCTTTATGGAAAAGAAAAGTGGTTGAATCAGATGCCACCTTACCAGGTTGGTGGAGGTACAATAAAAACTGTGACGTTCGAAAAAACAGAATATGCAGACCTGCCTTTGAAATTTGAAGCAGGAACGCCCCACATCGAAGGAGGAATAGGTTTGGGAGCCGCACTTGATTATGTGAATGCCATCGGATTGGAAAACATTGCTGCTTATGAACATGAGTTATTGATATACGCTACCGAAGCGCTAAATAAAATAGCAGGAGTTAAGATCATCGGCACTGCTGCAGAAAAAGCAAGTGTCTTATCGTTTGTTGTGGAAGGATTGCACCCTTTTGATGTCGGAACCATTCTGGATCAGTTGGGAATTGCTGTCCGCACGGGCCATCACTGTACACAACCCTTGATGAATTTCTATTGCATTCCAGGAACGATAAGAGCCGCATTTGCATTTTACAACAGCAAAGAAGAGATCGATATTTTTGTTGAGGGCTTGCAGAAAGCCATTAAGATGTTGAAATAAGATGAGCATAGAAGAAACAGAACAGGAAATAGTAGAAGAGTTTGAGATGTTTGAGGATTGGATGCAGCGATACGAACACCTGATCGACCTGGGAAAAACCATGCCGCTCATTGAAGACAAATACAAAACGGAAGATAAACTCATCAAAGGTTGTCAGAGTCAGGTTTGGATGCATTCCGAATTAATAAATGGAAAAGTGATCTTCACAGCCGACAGTGATGCGATCATAACAAAGGGAATGGTTGCGCTGATGATCAGAGTGCTTTCCAACCATACACCAAACGAGATCGTAAATTCGAAATTGAATTTTATAGAACAAATAGGATTGACAAAACACCTCTCACCTACCAGAAGCAATGGTTTGTTGAGTATGATCAAACAAATGAAGTTGGATGCAATTGCATACAAAGCCAAAAATTAAACCATGCCTGCAATAATAAACACATACAATACAGAGCTCACCCAAAAGGTGATCGACACGATCAAAACCTGTTACGATCCAGAAATCCCGGTCGACATTTGGGAACTTGGCCTGATCTACGAGATCAACCTCGACCAGGAAAACAACCTCTTGGTGAAAATGACACTGACCTCTCCCAGCTGTCCGGTTGCGGAAACGCTGCCTCCGGAAGTAGAAGACAAGTTAAGAGATATCGAAGGCATCCGCTCAGCAAAAATAGAGCTTACTTTTGAACCGTCCTGGGAAAAAGAAATGATGAGCGAAGTGGCTCAGCTGGAATTGGGATTTATGTAGGGACGGACGACAGCTATCTGCGGTCCGACGCAATTAAGAGTAAAGCGCTAAGATGAAGAATCATTTTCTAAAAGTAGTTTTTGCCCTGCTCATCCTGATAATAGGCTTAACCGCCTTTACAAAAAGACCTTCCGGTCAAAAAGCAACCGTCTATGTTTTTCTTTCTGAAACCTGTCCCATTTGTCAGAGTTATACACTTACGTTAAAAGATCTTTACAAAAAATACAATGCAAAAGGTGTGACGTTTGTCGGTGTGTTCCCAAACTATTACGCAGATCAGGACAGCATCAGTTATTTCAAGAAGCACTATTCCATTCCCTTTGAGTTGATGATCGATAAGAATTCAGAACTAACAAAACGCTTTTCAGCCAGCATCACTCCCGAAGTATTTGTAGTAGATGTACAAGGACAAGTACTCTATTCCGGAAGGATTGACGATTGTTTTTACGCTTTGGGAAAAAGAAGGAAAGTGATCTCGTCAAAAGATCTTGAGTACGCGTTAGAGGCTATCACCAAGAATGAAAAAATAAAAGCTTCTAAGACGGAGGCTGTGGGATGCATCATAAGCATCTCGAAATAAATGCTTATTTTTAATATTGAAAACCCAACCATGACTCCACTCAAACTATTCTGCTACACCGCATTGCTTTCTTTGAATTTTATTCTTACCACTTCCTTTATGCCGGGGGACGATAAAAAGAAGAAAAAAGAAAAAGAGATTGTAGACCCTTCGGAATTTTATTCTCTCGGCGAGATCAAGGCTATGTCGCCCGACAGTATTCCTTATGGAACTTTTGTCGCCATCAGCAAGGAGGTCATTAACCGTAAAGAGAAAAAGATCACCATGAAATCGGTGAGCATCGATCAGAAAGGTGAAACCACAGAATACAATTACACCATGAACATCACTGACCCCACTTTTACAATTATGGCCGATGACAGTTCTTATACCGGAACAGGCAAGCTTCACGGAGCAGAGTGGAAATGGAGCAGCTGGAGTTATGTCATTAATACCAAAAACCCGGTTGGAAAAAT
>JBKJQG010000076.1:0-3980 GCA_046594925.1 Bacteroidia bacterium | reverse complement strand
TTTAAAAAACTGCTTCCTCTCACACTGACTGGAATTTCCAAAAGTTTGTTGTTCATCCTTCTCGGTTCTTCACCAAATCCTTCCCATCCGAACAGAGGATTCTTTGCAGGCAGAACGGAACTAGAATAAGTAAACCCGGCATCCGCCAAAACATCAAATGCCCAAGAAGTTTCCGGGGTAATCGAATAAATAGGCGCCCGATAACCAATGACGTTTGATGCTCCCGCTCTATCCAGATTCTCTAGGTTCAATAATAAGTCGCTTTTGAATTCTTCCTTGGACTGTTCGGTGACGGGAGTATGCTTGTTGGAATGACAGCCGATCTCGTGTCCCTGAGAAAGAATGGTCTTAATCAGACTCGGATACTGTTCAGGAATGTCGCCAACCGTAAAGAAAGTTGCTTTTGACTTATGTTTTTCTAAAAAACGGAGGTAAACGTCCACCATTTTTTCCACCCTTGGCTTGTACTTCATGCCCTCGTCCATTCTCAAACGGACATCCTCCAGATCCACACTAAACAAAAAAATATTTTTAGCCGCGTTTGCCATTCGGGTATGAGGTAATTTTGTTATTTTGCTTTAAATTTAAGGGAAAATTACGAAAATAATGGCATTTAAACCCAATTATAAATGATAATCATTACAGGAATTACAGGGGGAATCGGGAAGTTTTTATTCGACAAATTTTTAGTCGCCGGAGAAGAAATTACAGGCACTTATCATTTGAGCAAACCCGAAGGAAAAATTTATGAAAACACGGTTCCTTTGGACATTACCGATTTTGTTCAGGTAGAGAAATTCATCGCCGGCATAAAATCAAAAAACATCACACTTATTAATTGTGCCGGGGTGAGTGCAAATGCATTTGCTCACAAATCCGATATCGGAGAATGGGCAAAAGTGATCAATGTAAATTTGACTGGAACATTTCATTTGATCCGCGCCACTTTACCTTTAATGAGGGAACAAGGATTTGGGCGCATCATTAATCTATCCTCAATTGTTTCAGAAACGGGTGTAATGGGAACCAGTGCTTATGCGGCTTCGAAAGCCGGCATCAACGGTATGATTAAAAGCATTGCACTTGAAAATGCCCAAAAAGGAATTACTGTCAACAATATAAATCTTGGTTATTTTAAAGTGGGGATGATCAATACCGTCCCAAAAGAAATTCAGGAAAAGATCAAATCAAAAATAGCCTCTAATGAGTTTGGCGATCCCGAGAATATTTTCTCCACCATACAGTATATTCGTAACACCCCTTACCTGAACGGATCTTGTTTGGATTTGAATGGAGGGTTGGTTTAAAATTGATTTGCAGGTCTGCGCATTATTTTTTCTCCATCTTTTCTTTCATCAAAGCAATGTCCTGCGCCATTTGTTTATTCTTGGACTGTAGCTTGGACACCACAACACTTAAGTGAAGCAGGTAAATGAAGATCGCAAAGATCGCCGCGATAAAGACAAGGTTAGGCGGCGAATAAACCCCCACTAATTCTGAAACTACCGCTAATCCATCCCTCCAAAAGGAGAACAAAACCAAAACGATCGTACAAACGATCCACACTATGGAATATTCTTCACGAAGTTTTCCTTTGATGATCAGCCGAACGATGTAAAGCAAAAATAAAATGCTGATTACGATTGCGATGATTTGAATTCTTCCCATGGTATTATCGTTTGAATTTAATTCTTATTAATGTGTAAATAATTGCAAGTGTCACTTTAAACATATAGTAAATCGAAGAAACAAACCCGATGGAAGAAACACCACCCTGACGTTCCTTCATGTTTACCGGCACTTCTCCAATCATTAGCTTATTCAAGGAGTATAAAATAATGGCTTCGGGCTCAGGATACTCATCGGGATAGTATTCACTAACAATCTCCAAAGCTCGTCTGTTGATGAGCCGAAACCCCGATGTGCTGTCATTCACCGTCACGCCCACTAAAATTCTATTCAGCCATTTAAAATAATGGATCCCCATCCTTCTCGCTGCTGAAGATTGAAACCCTTCTTTGGAAATGAAACGAGATCCTATCACGATGTCGAGATTGTTTTCTTTTCCCGCACTGATCAACTTTGGAATTTCCGAAGCAGGATGCTGCCCATCCCCATCGATCTGTATTGCAAAATCAAAATCATTCTCAAAAGCATACCGAAAACCCGTCTGCACAGCACCGCCAATCCCCAAATTCACCGGAAGGTTAAGAGCAACACAATTTAATTTCGAAATAATAGAGGAAGTGGAGTCCGTTGAGCAGTCGTTCACAACAACAACGGTAATACTTAGATTCTGTGAATTTGAAACCTGAAGAATATCGTCAACAACAGCTGCAATTGCCTTCTCTTCATTGTAAGCCGGAACAATCGCTGCGATTTTCATTTAATTTTCTAGCATTTTTTTACAGCTCCATTTCTGCCGCCAACCACCACATCCTGTTGAACCACCCAGTCACATAGTTACCTAGTCACCTTCTAGATGATCCCTTCTTTCAAAAGATCATGTAAATGTACAAAACCGTGATACAGTCCTTTGTCGATAACGATCAGTTGAGTGATGTTATGTTTTTCCAACAGCAGCATCGCATTTACGGCGAGCTCTTCAGCATCTATTTGTTTAGGTGTTTTGTTCATGATGTCAGATGCCTTTAAGCTGCTTATGGAATCCGTTTTCTCCAGCATTCTTCTCAAATCTCCATCCGTGATCACGCCCGCCAATGTCCCATTATCGACAACGGCAGTCGCGCCCAAACGTTTGGAAGAAATCTCCATGATCACCGTCTTGATGGAATCACCCGACTTTACCACCGGCTTTTGATTCTGTGAGGAAATATCTCCAACCTTCAGATAAAGCTTTTTGCCCAATGCACCCCCAGGATGATATTTTGCAAAATCGCTGCTGGTAAAATCGCGGCAGTCGAGCAGACAAACAGCCAAAGCATCGCCCATAGCCAATTGTGCAGTGGTGCTGGAAGTTGGTGCAAGGTTATTAGGACACGCTTCTTTATTTACTGTAGAATTTAAAACGTGATCGGATTGTTTGGCGAGGTAAGAGTCCATGTTTCCGACAAGGCCGATCAATTTATTTCCGCCAGTCTTTAATAAAGGAACCAAGACTTTGATCTCAGGTGTATTTCCGCTCTTGGAAATGCAGATAACCACATCTTCTTTCTGTATGGTACCCAGATCGCCATGAATCGCATCCGCTGCATGCATAAAGATCGCCGGGGTGCCAGTCGAATTCATTGTGGCTACAATTTTCTGGGCTATGATCGCACTTTTCCCTATGCCCGTTACCACAACCCTCCCCTTTGACGCATAGATAAGCTCCACCGCTGCTACGAAGTCGTCATTGATGTATTCCTGTAGGTTCCTGACCGCATCCGCCTCAATATTTAAGGTCGTTTTAGCCAGGTCTTTTATTTTATCGATGGATTTATTCACTTCGTAGGGCATTTGAAATAAAGTAGAGAAATGTTTGTCTGTGTAACAATTTATTATTATATATTTACATTAGAGAATTCAAAAAACGCTATTTCTTGTTTCTTTATATAAAGGTATAAAAATAGTTCATTTTAGGGATAAATCTTAACAGAAACATTAATTAAAAAAATCAAGAATTGAAAATGCTCGATGTTGACACATCGCTATCAGAATGCTTGCAAAAATATTTTGGATTTAAAAAATTCAAAGGGCAGCAAGAAGCGATTATCGGAAGTTTATTGGATGGGAAAGATACATTTGTGATCATGCCGACAGGCGGTGGTAAATCTTTGTGCTATCAATTGCCTGCACTTGTTAGTGAAGGAACTGCTATCATCATCTCCCCACTCATCGCCTTGATGAAAAATCAAGTAGATGCTTTGCGTAATTTCGGAAACGAAGAAGGAATAGCTCACTTTTTGAATTCATCGCTTACAAAGGCGGAAATCACCAAAGTGAAACAAGACATTACTGAAGGGAAAACAAAATTATTG